>JBCBHD010000070.1:0-11951 GCA_038526115.1 Pseudomonadota bacterium
GTTCGGCGTACTACACACAAGGCACGATCATGGAGCGAGTAAATCTCTTTCTGGGCGGTGCGAGATCGGGCAAGAGCCGCTTGGCGCTTGCCTTTGCGGAATCGTTGCCCGGCCCCCACGTTTTCGTCGCTACGGCGCAAGCCTTTGATGACGAAATGAGGGAGCGGATCGACACGCATCGGCTGGAGCGTGATGATCAGTGGAGAACAGTTGAAGCACCGATTGAGCTGCCTGAAGCGCTTGATCAAGCAGGGTCTTCAACTGTTCTAGTCGATTGCTGCACGCTTTGGCTTTCCAATGTGGTGCTCGCTGAACGCGACATCGAAAGCGACGTGCAGCGATTGGTTGCATGCTTGCAGGGGCGCTCAGGCCAAACAATTCTGGTCAGCAATGAGGTCGGTTCAGGCATCGTGCCCGACAACGCGCTCGGCCGTCGCTTTCGAGACGAACAAGGGCGGTTAAACCAGAGATTGACCGCGATAAGCGACCGGGTGGAGCTTGTCGTTGCAGGCCTGCCGCTGCGCCTCAAGGGCTGAGCGCGAAGGCCAGGCGGTCGAGGTTGTCAGGGGCTGCGATTCCGATCCGAAGGTGCTGGTTGTCGCCGCCGAATTTTCGCACAGCGATTCCATTGCGCGCCAGCCTTTCCCATAGGCCCGCAGCGTCTTGCACGCGAATGAACCGGAACAGATCGGTCCCGCCCAGCTCCTCCACTTCTGCTCTTGCGAGGGCAAGCGACATATTCTTGCGGGCGTCCAACAGTTTCCTTCTGGTCGCGTTCTGCCACTCGAAGTCAGCGTAGGCAATTGCTCCGATGCGCAGGGCTGGGCCTGACACATCCCACCCGCCGAGCATACTGCCAAGCCTTGCAAGCATATGCGAAGGGGCGAGAACGGCGCCCAATCGCAGACCGGCGAGCCCAAAGAACTTTCCGAAAGACCGCAGGACGATCAGACTATCTCGTCCTGCAAACGAGGCCATGCTGTTCGCTGGATCCAGATCGCCATAAGCCTCATCTACGATCAGCCAACCGCCCCTTTGTGCGAGTGCAGAGCGCGTCACCTCAATCCGATCGATCGACCAGCGTTTGCCATCTGGATTGTTCGGATTGACGATCACAACTGCATCGCCGCGCGCCTGGTCGTAGAGCGGATCCTCTACGGCAATGACGTCCGCCCCGGCTGCGTGCCAAGAGTCGGCGTGATCGGCGTAAGAGCGGTGGCGCAAAACGACACGGCGGCACCCGAGAATTGTCGGCAATTGGCGGATAGCCACTTCAGTACCAGCAACGGCTCTACAGTGGCTCATATCGCAGCCGAATGCCGACGCCATTGCAGCCTCGCACGCCACCCGATCTGCAGCTGTCGGCAGTCTGGTCCACGCCTTCTCTGCGATGCTTGGCAACGGATAGGGAAAGGGATTGATACCGGTAGAGAGATCAATCCACGGCAAAGGCGCGTCGGGAAAGGCCTTCGCCATCGCGTCAATCTGACCGCCGTGGCCGGTGATGAGCTCGGGATCGCCCGTCACAGAGCCACCCCGATGATCACAAGGCCGATGAAGAGACCCAGCATAGCCAAACGGTAGTGCCAAAGAGCTTTGCTGAGATCGGTGACCATTGGATCACGCGCCTCTCCATTGAGCCAGCTATCCTGCGTTGTTGTGTCGCCATAGGTGCGAGGACCTGACAATCGGACTCCGAGTGCACCAGCCATTGCCGCCTCGGGCCAACCCGCATTGGGAGAGCGATGAGACCGGGCATCTCGAAACATCACTTTGAGGGCTTCGAGCGAGCGCGAATTCGAAACGAACAGCAGGCCGGTCAGTCTGGCCGGAATGAGGTTTGCAAAGTCATCGAGCCGAGCAGCGATCTTTCCAAACGCTTCGTAACGCTGATTGCGGTGGCCGATCATCGAATCCAGCGTGTTGATCGCCTTGTACGCGAACAGGCCGGGTAAGCCGAAGATCACTCCCCAGAACACGGGCGCTATCACCCCGTCCGAAGTGTTCTCAGCCAAGCTCTCAATGGCTGCACGCGAGATGGCTGCCTCTTCCAAATCTGCGGTTTCGCGTCCAACGATTCGCGAAAGGGCGGTCCGAGCCGGACCAAGGTCTTCGGGCGAAAACGCGTCTCTAACGGCTCTCACATGGTCATGGAGAGATCGCGTCGCGACGAGCGTCGATGCGATCATCGCGTTGATCAAGAAGCCGAACGCGTCTTCAGGCAAGACCCATGTGATCGCCCATCCGAGTGAACCAGCAAGCGTGACCAGCAACGCTGTGACTATGCCGCCAAGCATGATCAGAGTCAGTCTCGAGAGTGCGTCACGATTGACGGCCCGTTCGAGACCGCTCACCACCCATCCGAACCAGCGGACCGGATGGCCAATTCGCCGATCCAGCCAATCGGGCCAGCCCATTGCTGCTTCAATCGCCAATGCAGAAAGCATGAGCCAGGTGAACATCATCTCGCCATGGCCAATATCGCGTCAATATTGAGTGAGGCCTCAAGCCCGTCGGCAAGCTCATCCAATGCCGACTCAACGGTCTCTTCATAATTCACAGCGCTGACACGACCTTCGCGGATGCTGGCAAGCCACTCCTGCCGAAACGCATCGCTTGCAAACACGCCATGGAGGTACGTCCCCACGATCTGACCGCCTTTGGCGACAGCACCGTCTTGAGCGCCATCATCGAAGGTACAGAAGGGGTGATCCAGAGCTGGGCCTTGCGAACGGCCAGAGTGGATTTCGTAGCCTTCCAAGGAAGTTTGGCTCTGATGGCTGACAGCGCGAACCGGTCTAACGGCCTTTTCCTCCGTCATCACCGTGCGCATCGCCAACAACCCAAGGCCTTCAGCGCTTCCCGCATTGCCGTCGACCCCGTTTGGATCCTCGATCCGCTCTCCCAGCATCTGGAAACCGCCACAGATGCCGAACAGATGCGCGCCGCCTCGGACGCTCGCGAGGATATCGTGATCCCATCCTTGGTCTCGCAGCATCGCGAGATCCGACAGTGTCGACTTGGTCCCCGATAAAATGATCGCGTCGGCGCGACGCGGAATCGGGGTGCCTGGTGGGATGAAGCGGACCTCAACGTCTGGCTCAGCACACAAAGGGTCCAAGTCGTCGAAATTGCTGATCCGCGACAGCATCGGCACGGCAATAACGATGTCGTTCGCGCCAGACCTTTGCCGCTCGAGCACGACCGCATCCTCGGCTGGAAGTTGCGCGGCACTGGACAGCCATGGGACCACGCCAAGACAGGGCCAGCCCGTGCGTTCCTCAGTAAAGGAAACCCCGTCCTCGAATAATGTTGGATCGCCCCGAAAACGATTGATCGCAAACCCTTTGATCATCGCGGCATCTTCGGGGACTATGACCGCCTTTGTGCCCACGACGGCCGCAATCACACCGCCGCGATCAATGTCGCCGATCAGGATTACTGGCACATCCGCCGCGCGCGCAAAGCCCATATTGGCGATGTCGCCCTTTCGCAGATTGACCTCGGCTGGGCTTCCGGCGCCTTCGACCACGATGAGATCATGCGACGCGCGAAGCCTTTCGAAGGCGCCGAGCACTTCGGGAAGCAGGCTTCCTCGCTCCCGCATGTAAGGCGCGGCGTCTTCGCTTTTCAGCGGGGTGCCGTTCAACACTATTTGCGAGCGGCGATCGCCCTCGGGCTTGAGCAGTACCGGGTTCATATCCGTCGTCGGTTCAAGGCCAGCGGCCCTCGCTTGGAGCGCTTGCGCCCGGCCAATCTCGCCTCCGTCTGGACATGCAGCGGCATTGTTCGACATGTTCTGCGGCTTGAAGGGGGCGACCTTAATGCCTCGTCTATGCGCAGTTCGGCAAAGCCCTGCGACCAGCAAGGACTTGCCGACATCCGAGCCTGTCCCCTGAAACATGATCGCGCGCGCTGCCATGTCCAAATCTCCTCAGGTAGGCCCAACGATCTCGAGGGCTAACCCTCCATCAGCCGTTTTCTCAACCCGAGCTTCAATTCCGAACACAGCTCGCAATGCCTCAGGCGTCATGGTGTCTACCGGCGTACCATCATCAACGATCCTGCCGTCGCGCATCCAGATTATCCTGTCCGCATAGCGCGCTGCAAGCGAGAGGTCGTGTATGACAGTCAACAGCGCTCGCCCTGAAGTGGCGGCTGATGCGAATATTTTAAGAGCTTCGTGCTGATGGCGTGGATCAAGTGCCGCTACCGGCTCGTCGGCAACCAACAGCGGTGATTCTGCGGCCAAAGCGCGCGCCAGATGTACCCGCGAGAGCTCGCCGCCAGACAGAGTATCGGCGGGGCGCTCTTCAAATCCTTCAAGGTTGCACGCAGCGATTGCTCGCGAGACGGCCGCAGAATCATCATCGGACAATCGGCTAGGTGCTGCTCCGTAGGCGAACCGCCCGAGCGCGATGATATCGTGCACCGGTTGCGGCCAAACCAGTGGCCTTTGCTGAGGTAGATAGGCAATCTTGCGGGCCCGTTGCGGCGGGCTCATATTGCTCAAATCCATCCCATCGAGGGATGATGAACCCGTGTCTGGCTTCAGCAAGCCAAGCGCCAACCTGAGCAAGGTGGTCTTGCCCGCTCCATTGGGCCCAACCAGCATGGTCAAGGAGCCTGGCTCCAGCGCAAAACTGGCATCCGCGACGAGCGGCTTCCCATCGACCGAGTATGAGAGATTCTTGGCCTCTAACAAGCTCACGCAAGCCTCCTGCGCGAAGCGATCCAGATGAAGATAGGCGCACCAATGAGGGAGGCCACGACTCCCAGTTTCAGCTCATTGTCGGTCGGTAAAAGTCGCACCCCGATGTCGGCGAGCACCAGCAACAGTGCTCCCAAAATGGCGGACGGAATGAGGAGCCGAGCCGGATCGTATCGAACAAAAGGCCGCACCAGATGCGGTGCGACAATGCCAACGAACCCGATCGAGCCAGCCAGTGCGACAGCCGCACCGGTCGAGAGCCCCGCACCGACGATCACCCCAAGACGTTGCGTCTTGAGGTTGAGGCCAAGCCCTTCCGCCGTCTCTTCGCCGAGCGCCAGCGCCGAGAGACCGCGGCTGGTGGCAAGAAGGATGGCAATCCCAACCAACATGAATGGTGTAGCGAAGGCGAGATCATCAAGGCTCCTATTGGCCACGGTGCCGAGCATCCAATTGACCATATCGGCAAGGCTGAAAGGATTGGGCGCCAGGTTCATCAGAAGCGCCATCAAGGCTGCTGAGAAACTCGATAAGCCGACACCAATCAGGATCAGCGTCACGACGGATTGGTTCCGCAGCGCCGCCGCCGCAACCAGCAAAGTGGCTAGAAGCGCGCCGGCAACGGCAGCGATTGGCAAAACAAACGGGCCCGCCGTCGCGAGTCCAAAGTACAGCACAAAGGTCGCGAACAGCGCTGCTGTCGCGGAAACACCGAGTATGCCGGGCTCTGCCAATGGGTTTCTGAGGAGACCCTGCAAAGCGGCACCGCTCATCCCTAGCGCAGCCCCGACGACAGCCGCTGCAAGCGCTCGCGGCAGCCTGATCTGCCAAACAACCAGCTGGTCGCCATCACTGGCTTGCCAAGCCAGGGCTGCGAGCACCCGGTCAATTGGCAAGGGCACAGAGCCCAACAGCAGCGAAAGTAACACGGCAATGACCAAGCCGGTCGCGAGAGAACCTATTACTCGCATCAAAGATCTGCCTGAGCGGCTTTGGCCAGCGCTTCGACAGCTTCAAGCTGAAACCAGCCTCCGCAGGCCATCCACGCCCCCTGAAGCGGCACCACCGGTAAGTCTCGCATTTGCGCGCGCGCCACTGGATGTCGCGCCGCGCTCCAATTATCCTCGTGGTTGGTCTTACCCTCGAAATAGGCCGCGGCGACAAGGTCCGGACGCTCGTAGGCCAGCCGTTCCAGCGGCAACGGGTTCCAGCCTGGCCGGTCCTGAAAGTTTAGCAGCCCCGCCGTGGTGATGAGTTCATTCGTCAGCGTTCCCTCGCCTGTGGTGAACCCATAAGGGGTCATGTAAAGGGCTTCTTTCGAGGGGGTCTTTCCACTCGCAACAGCCGCCAACCGTCGGTCCATTTCGTCAGCTGTGGACTTCGCTTTTTCGGGTGCACCGAGTTCGGTGCCGAGCCGGACGACTTCGGATCTGACTTCCGCAATCGACCCGGGGAATCCTATTTGCACGACAGGCACGCCCGCGCGCTCAAGGAATGTCGTGACATTGGGACCGCCACCATAAGATCGAACGACGAGGTCAGGTTCCAGAGCCAGCACATCTGCGGTGCGCGGGCGCACTTTTTGCAAACCAACCGCAGCATTCCGCATGAATGAGAAGTGCTTTTCTGCATCGGGAGAGAGCGCAAGAATATGATCGCGATCTGCGAACTTCAGGACGTATTGATCAGCGCAGTAATCGAGGCTGATGATCCGTCGCGGCGTCTCCTCGCCCGTCAAGTCTTGGGCCTGAGAACAGGCCTGAAGGACAAGGCAAGAAAGCGCCGCGAGGATCAATCTACTGAGCATTACATTCTGAACCGAACACCACCGAACACTGATCTTCCAGGCGCTCCGTAACGGAAGATAGTCTCATACTGTTCGTCAGTCACATTTTCGATCCGACCGAACACCTCAAGTTGTTCGGTTACGGAATAGCTCACGCGCACATCGGCCACGACGTAGCCATCAAGCGCTCTCGAGTTGGAGGCGTTATCGAAGCTGTCTCCGACAATCAGAATCGTCGTTCCAACCCCAAAACCATCAGACGATACGTAGTCGGCTACGAGGCTGGCGGTTTCAGAAGGGCGTCGTGCCAATCGGTTGCCGGTGGTTTCATCGAAGGCATCGATTTTGGAATAGTTCAGCGCGAGATCGAACCCATCGACCGGTTGGAGCGCCAAGCCGACCTCCCAACCTTCGGAGCTCGCCAAATCGATATTGTCATAGGTTCCGAAAGGCGCGTTGGCGACGAGGCAGGGCGCAAGCGTGCTGCCAAAGCAGGACACGAAATCGATCTGATTGGTTCCGTCACGCTCAAAATAGGTGACTCCGATCTGAGCTCGGCCATCAAGAAACGTCTGGGTCAGACCAATGTCCCAACTCTCTGATTCTTCTGCGAGCAGGTCAGGATTGCCGAAATTGCTGAACAGCTGAAACAGCGCCGGTGCCTTGAAGCCTTCGCCATAGCTCGCCCTGATGACAGTCTCGCCTCCATTGGGAGTGTAGGCTGCACTGCCCGAGAAGGTCGTTGCAGAGCCAAAGGTCTCATGATCGTCAAATCGAACACCGCCATTCAGCGATAATCCATCAAATGGGGTGAGGTTTAGCTGGCCGTATACCGAATTGATCCAAACTGCAGGGGTCAAGGCGCCATTGCGATATTCGGACTCCTCGCGCTCAGCTCCGAATACGATTTCTGCAAGGTCGCCCGTGTCGAGCACACCTTGATATTCGAACCGGCGGTTTTCACCATTGGCGCTGAAGGTCTCAGCATTGCTGTCGAAATTGAAATTCCTGCGGTCGATATTGGTGTAGGCAAATCCGATGCGATTGCGAAAGCGGCCGTCAAGAAAAGTGGCGTTAAGCCCGGCATAGCCAACGAAGTCGGTGCGGTATGAGACTTCGTTGGTATCCGCAAATGCAAACAATGGAGCTGGAAAGCCATCGATGTCGGTTTCCCCATCCGAGAAGAAACCGCGTAGATCCAGCGAGACATTGTCCGCGAGTGCGATGTCAATTTTACCATTGAGACCGATGCTCTCGAAGCCATCAGGCTCCGTCCCGCCGCGGGCTTCATTGAACGCCGATATGCCATCAGTCCTGATGAAATTGGCGCCAACGCTCGCAGCCACTGGACCAAACTTACCCGAGATGTTTCCAACCAGTTCGGCAGTTTCGCGCTCGCCATACTCCGCCCGAAGAAAGGCGCTTAGGTCCTCAGTCGGAGCGCGGGTGATCAAATTGACGACACCGCCAATTGCCTGGCTGCCATAGAGAACGGATTGCGATCCTCGCACCACTTCAACTCGGGCAATGTTCCCGACCAGAAGTGGTCCAAAGTTGAAACCCCCTCCCGGAGATGAGGGATCGTTGATCTTGATCCCGTCAATCAGCACCAAGGTCTGATCGGCATCTGCACCCCGGATCGAAACACCTGTGTTGGTTCCGATTCCGCCATTGCGATTGAAGGTAACACCCGGAACCGTCCGCAAGATGTCGATCAATTCGCTTGGTTGACGGGCGATGATCTCATCCTCGGCAATAACCGTAACTGATTCCCCAACCTGCGAGATCGCGCGTTGGGTGCGGTTGGCTGTGACCACGATCTGGTCGGAATCGGGGTTCTCAGCTCCCTGTCGGTCAGTTGTCTCTGCGAGCGCCGGGCTCGACGACACGGCCAGAGCGGAAACCGCCCCAAGCCAAATTGCAACATACTTCATAACTCAATCCAAAGTCTCGCCAGACGGAGCTCCGGTGCCCGCATGGCCAATCGACAGTTGGTCCGACCTCAGCCTAATGAGCCGAGGACGCCGGAAACCGACCTTGCTGTCGCTTCTTCGGAAAAACTTCCTGTCCCACTGGGCTGGACCCGGCCCCGGACGAACGACGCGACGGCAGGTCTCCTGGCTCGCCGATCATGGCCTTTGAGCCGTCTTCCCGGATTGACCCTTTAAGGTCGTCCCCAGTGACATATTTGGCTCAGGGCTCCCGGCATACAGTTGCGGGCACAGCGCCGGCTTTGAACCGGCTTCCCTCTTAGCTTCAGACACTTACGTGTCTTTAGCACCGTCTAAACCCTGCCATGCGGTGAGAGAGAACCGGTGTCAATGCAATTGC
Organism: Pseudomonadota bacterium; assembly: GCA_038526115.1. Lineage (GTDB taxonomy): Bacteria > Pseudomonadota > Alphaproteobacteria > Sphingomonadales > Sphingomonadaceae > Erythrobacter. The sequence continues at coordinate 8,829 of JBCBHD010000070.1, forward strand.
ATCAGAAATCGATGCCTTGCTGAGCGCGAATGCCAGAGTGAAAAGCGTGCTTGACCTCGGTCATCTCGGTCACGGTATCGGCATATTCCATCAGCTCGGGCTTGGCATTGCGACCGGTCAGGATCACGCATGTGTTTCCGCGCGCCTCAAGCGTTTCAAGGACCGCTTCGGTGCTGAGATAATCGTAGCGCATGGCAATGTTGATCTCATCCAGGACCACCAACTCATACTCGCCACTGCCGATCAGGCCGTGCGCTTTCTCCAGCGCTTTTTCGGCGGCTGCGATATCCTGATCGCGATCCTGCGTATCCCAAGTGAAACCATCCCCCATGACGTGCCAGTCGAGACTATCCGGGAAGCGCGAGAAAAACTCCTTCTCTCCCGTCTTCCACTTGCCCTTGATGAACTGAACGACCGCGACCCTGTGGCCCCAACCCAGCGCGCGCGCGATGACCCCAAAAGCTGAGCTCGACTTTCCCTTGCCGTCACCCGTATGGACCAGCACGAGCCCCCGCTTTGGATCCTTAAGCTCACGGCGCTTTTTGGCTTGCGAGGCTTGGAGCTTTTTCATCTCGGTCTTGTGGTTGTCGGGATCAGTTGTGGTCATTCGTCGGGTCTCTGGTTGAATTTCATAGTTTGCGCATAGCCCAATTTCATTTCGAGCGCGCCATCGTATCCAGCACTAGCGTGGGCACAGCGAACAACGCCCATATGGGTTACGGCAAGTATGTCCGAATTTTCAAAGGACGTATTTTCAAGATAGGATTTGACCCGCTCCGTCATCTCTCTCACCGTTTCGCCTCCGTGGGGATTGGCCCCAGTGACATCAGCAGCCCAGGCATCAATTTCATCGCGTGGGATATCGTCCCACGGCGTCATTTCCCAACGTCCGAAGTCGATCTCCCGCAATCGCGGATCTATCCGAAGCGGGAGCTTGAAGCGGTCAGCGATCAATTCGGCCAATTGTGTGCAACGCGATAGCGGGCTGGTGTCAATCGCGGTGAGCGTTGCAGGAAGACCGCGGACCACAGCATCAAGATCTTGCTTCGACAAATGACGCGCACCGACGTCTGACTGCCCGTAGCAAACGCCAGCCTCGACCAGCGGCTCGGCGTGGCGCAAGAAGATCAGAGCCATGCCGCGATTGCGAGGTAGAGGCCGAGTTCGGACACCTGCTGGACAGCCCCAAGACAATCGCCCGTGTAGCCACCAAGTTTTCGCTCGAACAAAAACCGCGTCAATCCATGTCCCACGGCCATGCCCAGCACTGCCAAACCAGCCAGAACTGGCGAGACGACAGCTGCGAAGGTCGCCAGCGCTGCAATCGAAGTGCCAGCTCCAATGAGCAGCGCGCTTCGCGAAATACCTTTGGCAACCGGTTTGGCAGCGCCCTCGGCACGTGAATAGCTGCTGGTGGCGATCACAACCACAGCCGAAAACCTTGAGACCGTGTGGGCCAGAGGCAGTGCAACAAGCGCGAGATACGGTTCGAAAGACGCTAGTGTGGCTCCCTTCAGAGCAAGCACAATCATCAAGGAAACTGCCCCGAATGTCCCTAGCCGGCTGTCGCGCATTACCTCGAGCATGCGTTCTTTGGTCTGGGCCCCCAGACCGTCAAACAGATCGGCAAGACCATCCTCATGGAAGGCGCCAGTCGCGACGACAGTGGAGGCGATGGCTAGCAAGGCACCGATAATCGGGCCCTCAATCAGATAACCAATGGCATAGCCCGCTGCGCCGATGAAGCCGATCAACAACCCGACGAGCGGATAATAGGCCGTCGCCTGCGCAAAGTGCTTTTCGTCGAGATCGAGCGGTGGAAGGGGAATGCGTGTTAAGAAGACCCAAGCCGCGAGGAAGCTGAAGAACTGGCGTTTCACGCGTTTTCCGAACTCTCTGACACGCCAGCTTCGGCGAAGCTGGCCATTCCGAATAGCGAAAGGCTGGCGCGTATGAGCGGGACCGCGAGCAGCGCGCCGGTGCCCTCTCCAAGCCGCATCTCAAGGTCAAACAGCGGCTTTGCACTCAACCATTCAAGCAGTGCAGTGTGTCCTTGCTCCGCAGATCGATGCGCGTACACCATTGATACCTTGCATTCAGGAGCAAGGGCTCGTGCAATCGCCGAGGCAGCGGTCGCGATAAAGCCGTCGACTACTACAACCCTCCCCGAAGCAGCTGCACCAATCATCGCGCCGGCCATAGTGCCGATTTCAAACCCTCCTACCTCGGAAAGGGCTTCCATAGCGTCAAGGTTCCCAGTCCGTTCTGCGGCGCGCTGAAGCACCAGCTTCTTATGATCAAGGCCGGTGTCATCGACGCCCGTACCGCGCCCGACGAGATCAATAACGGGAATGCCGCTCAATTTGTGAGCAAGCAGCGTGGCCGACGATGTGTTTGCAATGCCCATCTCGCCGAAACAGGCGATATCTGATGCCAGCTCCGCGCCATATGATCGCCCCTGCTCAATCGCCCGTTGCGCCAACTCGAGAGACATGGCGGGCTCAGCAGCGCTGTTTGATGTGCCAGCGCCAAGTCTCATTTCGATCAAGCCATTCTGCCTCGAAAGGGGAACTGCGACCCCACAATCGACGACAGAGACGGGCACCTCGAATTGTCTGGCGATTGCATTTGCAGCTGCTCCGCCTGCTAAGAAATTGGCGACCATTTGCCCCGTCACGGCTTGTGGAAAGGCTGAGACGCCCTCGACAGCTATCCCATGGTCGCCTGCAAAAATCGTGAGCGATGCAGACAAATCGACTGGATTGGTCATATTGATGACCGCGCCCACTTGCACAGCCAGATCTTCCAATCGCCCTAGAGAATGCTTGGGCTTCGTTTTGTTGTCTAGCAGGCGTTCAAGCTCATTGGGCGTCATGCACTAGGCCCCTAGAGGAACTAATCGGTGATTGGAATCCGAAGGATAAATTGTTTGGTTGGACATAGGATCAATACTCAGTGTGAGATATGTCTCTTGCCTGCTTGAGAGCCGGACCTTGGGTGCAGCACTACCAATCGGTTGATCGTCCGCAAATGGGTCGTCAGCCGTCCAGCCGGTTTTGGCAGGCAGCGCAGCGAAACGGCTAGTCTGCTACCAAGATGGCGTCTGAGGCCGCCTATTGGCAG
>JBCBHD010000071.1:0-11891 GCA_038526115.1 Pseudomonadota bacterium
CACCACTCCGCCCTCGCCGCCGAGCGTGAAACGCACCTTACTGGCGGAAAGATCGATCTGGACATTCCCGTCCATCGCTTCATCGAGCAGCTTGCGAAGCTCACCCACGGCTTTACGCGGTACGATCACATCGGGCATGCCTTCGGCACCATCAGGGCGGGCAAGCGTGAAACGTGCGAGACGGTGACCATCGGTGGCAGCCGCTTTGAGAACGGGCTCATCTTCATCGGTCACATGCAGGAAGATCCCGTTGAGGTAGTAGCGCGTTTCCTCGGTCGAGATCGCGAACCGGGTGCGGTCGATCATCTCGGCCAGCGTTTTGGCGGGCAATTCGAACGAAGTCGGCAGGTCGCCTTCCACAATCACCGGGAAATCATCACGCGGCAGGGTCGGCAGCTTGAAGCGGCTCCGTCCGGCCTTGATCTCCATCCGGTTTTCGGCGGTTTCGAGACTAACCTGACTGCCATCGGGCAGCTTGCGGGCAATATCGAACAGCAAGTGTGCCGACACAGTGATCGCGCCGGCGCTTTCCACCGATGCCGCCGCCATGGTCTCGACCACCTGAAGATCAAGGTCTGTCGCCATAACCTTCACACTGCCACCGTCACTGGCGTCGATCAGAACGTTGGACAGGATCGGAATGGTGTTGCGGCGCTCAACGACCGACTGGACGTGAGACAGACACCGCAGGAGCGTCGCGCGTTCGATGGTAGCCTTCATGAGCCTTGCCTATCACTTTTCAAACTGTGGCGGAAAACAGGGCCGGAATCGCCCCACAGCGCCGGGGAATTTCTCCAAAACCTTAGCGTGATGGAAAATACGGGCAAGTTCGGGACTGCACGAGGGCGGATTCGCTTGGGGATAAGGGGCTAATCTGAGGCCGGAGCAACGCTCCCATAGCGATTCTGAAGGTCAGATATGCCGACATAAGCGCCGATTAGGCCCGCAATCTCCAGCATCGAAAACTCGGTTATTGCTGCGACGCGCTCGACTTCCGCCTTAAACGTCTCTGGCCGTGCATCAATGTACTCTGCAACATCCACGCTTTGACCATCGCCCATTACCGATACGAGTTCCTGCGCGAGCTTCATGTCGAAACCGGTCGCCGATAGTCTGCCGCGCAGTTCTGCTTCCGTCAGGGTGAGTATCGCACCTTCAAGGTAACGTTCGTGCATCTCCTCAGAGATCGACTCAGTTTCAATGCACGTAGCGATCGTATCGACGATGGATTGCAAGGAAGACGGTTCTTGCTCACCCGCTTCGTGGTCCGACATTACTTCGTCGGCCAGACGTGACACTGCATCGGGCGAGGCGTTTGAAGTCACACACGTAAATGTGACTATTTCCTCGGCGTTTAAGGCATTGCAAGAGATTACAGCAAGCAGAAAGGCGCTGAGGATGTAGGATGGTTTCATAGTCCCTGGACCCTACCCCACCATCGCCATACCGCCGTTTACATGGAGCGTTTCACCCGTGATGTAGCCAGCTTCGCGGCTCGCGAGATACGCGCAGGCAGCGCCGATATCTGCGCCCTCACCCATTTTGCCCATCGGGATGCGGGCATTGATCGTGTCTTGCTGCTTCTCATCGAGCGCCGATGTCATGGCCGTACGTATGAAGCCCGGAGCAACGCAATTGGCGGTAATGCCTCGCGAAGCCACTTCTTGCGCGAAGCTCTTGGTCATGCCGGTCAGGCCAGCTTTGGCCGCCGCGTAGTTCATCTGGCCGGGATTGCCCGTTGCACCGACGACACTGGTGATGTTGATGATCCGTCCAAACCGGCCTTTCATCATCGGGCGAGCGCTCGCGCGCATCAGGCGAAAGGCGGCTTCGAGGTTGATCGATATTACCTGATCCCACTCATCATCCTTCATCCGCATGGCAAGATTATCACGCGTAATGCCGGCATTGTTGACCAGGATGTCGATCCCGCCAAGCGTATCGAGTGTGGCCGGGATGAGTTCTTCGACTTGCGTGGTGTCAGAAAGATTGCAGGTGATCTCAACATGGTCACCGCCAACTTCGCCGATCAGCTGCTCACGAAAGACACGCAGCTTGTCACCGTTTGATCCAGACAAAGCGACCCGTGCGCCCTGTTTTGCAAGCGCCGTGGCGATGGCGGAACCGATCCCGCCGCTCGCGCCGGTCACAAGCGCGTTCATTCCTTCGAGTGAAAACATATCGGGCTCCTCACCATTCCAGATAGTAGATCAGAGCCGCCTCTCCCTTTGCCCCGGTGCTTTCGTAAAGACCACGCGCAGGCAAGTTGTCGGGTTCGGTTCCCAGCCAGATCTCGTCAATTTCTTCAGCGTCGCAGCGATCGAACACCATTTGCATCAACCGCCGCGCAATACCTTGCCTGCGCCAATCGTCTCCCGTGCCGATTTCGTCAAGGAATAGCTCTGTCGGTTTATCCGGATGAAGATGGATCACCGACATGCACATGCCCACGACCACATCATCGTGTAGAGCAACGCACATCCAATTCAGCGAGTTGGTGAGATAGGCTTTGAGGCGGTCCGGATCGATTGCATGGTCAAACACACCTTCCGCAACTGCATCGAGCCAATGCGCGTTGCTATGGTCGATCCAGTGCGTTTCGAAATCAGGGGGCAAAGCTGACCCTGCGCCTTTCTCCGATCCGCCCATCGCGCATTCTTCCTTCCACCAACTCATAGCCCATCAGGGCAAATATCCGGTCGCCCATGAAGATCGGTCGAGCATTGCCGTACCAATCGACACAGGATGCGACGCAGTTGTCGTCCACAGCGTTTTGTGTCGCGGCGACAAGTTCACCGGCGGGGGAAAGCGAGCGGTTCTCACGCCGCAAGAAGGCGATCGACGAACCAGACCCAAGGAATTCGGCACCGTTGCGTTCAAGGCGGCGACTGACAGGTAGACCAAGCGTTCCGCTCAGCCCTTCGGATCCGCGATCCGGGCGGTAGAAAAACGCCTGGCTACGCGTTTCACCTTCATTGGCAGCTGGCAACATGTAGGTGTCTTCTACCTTGGCGCGGCCACCCAAAGCGAGTGATGAAAAGCCAAGCGCACCTCCCTTGGATGGGCCAATGGCAACGCCATCCTTGCCCAGACGATCAAACCGGGTGATGCCGTGGCTAAGAGGAATCTCCTGAACCGCACGTCCATTCAAGGGTACGGCATAGACCATCGGGCTGTCGCTTTCAGCGCCATAGCTCCCGGCAGCGTAGAGCAGGTAATTGCCCACATAGCGGTTGTGCAGACGCCAGCCATCGGGCTTCGGCAAAGCGCGATAGCCAGACTGCGGAAGTGCACTCGCTCCGTTGCTGAAATCACTGAGACCGATGCTGGCCATCGCGACTTCGCCTCCGGTGAACTCGCTGGCCCACATGCCATCTCCATTGCCAAGATCCCGCAGCAAAACCCGCACGACCTCATCGCTGGCATCCTCGGAAAAAGAGAATTGATCGATCGGCGCCCCCGCAACCTGCAAGGCACCCGGCTGTGATCCATCGAGGGGAATGCGGTAGAGTTGGCCGGGAACACGTTTGAAGTTTTCGCGATCCCAGTAAGTCTGCGTTCCCCCTGTCCACACATAGACCGCGCTGCGCGAAACGTAGAACGTACGGCTCCAGGTACCTGCGATCGCGCGCGCGCTGCATTCCAGCTCTGGCGCCGAGAGATCACAGCGCGTTACAACGTGCAGCATGTTGAGGTCGAATTCGCCGCTGCGATATGGCTCTGCGATCAGAAAGTCTTGCGGATCAACCAAAGGCTTTACGGTGGCGTTTTCCCCGTAGCCGCGCAAAGCTGGCATCGACTCTTCGAGGTTCTCCCAACGAGCATACACCGGCGCATACAAGATCAGCTCACTACCAATCAGTCGCGATGCATAATTGCTGGAGGAATAGTAGTCGCCAGACCGTAGATAGTGCGTATCACGATAGGTCAGTTCGCCATCATCGGACATATCGAACCGGTTCAGCTCGGTCCCGAATTCGCTATAGGAATAGCCGATCACGATCACCTGATTGCCGCTCACCAGCATCTCATCATACCACGTGCCGCCAGGGTTGGCCTTGCCCGGTGGGAAAGCATCGACAGCGCTGACCGGCTTCAGATCATCATCGCCATGATTGATCGTGAACAGCCGCCCTCTTCGCAGAACGATCAGATGGTCGCCCGCATTTTTGACGATTCCGCCTTCATCGACGCCCGCTTCCTGCGTGTTGGTGATGCTTTCGGATTCGGCAGGGGCAGCGGCATCAGCGGCTGCCTCTACGGCAACTCCTTCTACGGATTCGTACACCGCGGAGCGCCGCCTTTCTCGTTGGCGATTGGCGAGTTTTTTGGCGAACGCTTGAAGATCAGCTTCGGTTTCGAACCCTTCCAGCCCGGTCGTATCGCTCGGCGTTTCCGAACCTTCCACCGGCGCGCAGGCAGCAAATCCTACGGCGACCGCAAGTACCACTGCGCTAAGAGAACCAAACCGCATCACCCTCTCCCCATGCAATCGGAAGAGACATTATCGCATTTTCGGTGATTAACCCACGCTGGCTAAAGAATTATCCGTGACAGTCAGAGCGAGCTGGCAAACGCTTCCATCTCTTCCATCGTGATCAAGCTGGCAGTCTCTGCATCACCTGCGATCTTGCGGATCATCGGGGTGAGAACCTTGCCTCCGAGTTCCACAAAGCTGGCAACACCATCTGCGTGCATAGCGGCAACGCTTTCGCGCCAGCGCACGCGGCCTGTAACTTGCTTCACAAGCAGTTCGCGCTCTTCTTCCGGATCAGAGATTTTCCCCGCCGTTACATTGGCATAAAGCGGCAATGCGAGACCGCTCGGAGGCGTCTCAGCCAAGGCTTCAGCCATACGGTCCGCTGCTGGCTGCATCAAAGAACAATGAAACGGAGCCGACACGGGAAGCAGGATGCCGCGCTTGATCCCATGATCCTTGACCAAGCCGATCGCTCGCTCAATCGCGGCTTTGTGACCGGAGATAACGACTTGCCCCGGATCATTGTCATTCGCGACTTCGCACACCTCGCCTTCAGCTGCCGCTTCGGCCAGCGCTGTTGCCTTGTCGATGTCGGCACCGAGTAGAGCTGCCATGGCCCCTTCCCCGACAGGAACAGCCGATTGCATCGCTTCCCCGCGCAGTTTCAAAAGCCGTGCGGTGGTTGCAAGATCGAACGCTCCCACCGCGCAAAGAGCTGTGTATTCACCCAGCGAGTGTCCGGCCACGCATCCGCCTGTCCCAGTCAGCTTTACGCCGAAGTCTGCTTCAAGCACGCGCAAGGTTGCTATCGCGTTGGCCATGATCGCGGGTTGCGCATTTTCGGTAAGCGTCAGCTGGTCTTCCGGTCCATCGCGCATGATGGATGAGAGTTTCTGTGACAGCGCATCATCGACTTCTTCAAAGACCGCCTTGGCAGCCGCACTGGCTTCGGCGAGTTCCACACCCATCCCGACTTTCTGACTGCCCTGTCCCGGAAAAACGAACGCACGCATAGAATGATTCTCCTGTTGGGAGCGCGCGGTTAGGCGGCGCTCGGCGGGCTGGCAAGGCCGAACGGCACAACCCTGTTGGCAGCATTGTGGCCGATTTCCGCGCGCCCCAGATACGGTATTCCTGCTCTCGCGCACCAATATTGCGCAATCTCTTCCTCGGTCTGCCCGAACTCGACATAGTTTTCCGGAACATCGGTGATCGCGCCAAGGCGAAGCCCGGCCAAACGCGGCAAGCTGTTCACAAGATTGAAGAAGATGCGATCAATGGAATAGAGATGCTCGGCCACCTCTTCGACCATCACAACGTGCCCAGAGAGGTCTGGCATAGTTGGAGTATTGGCGATCATCGCCAGCGTGATGAGGTTAAAGGCGACGGCAGGGGTGGTACCATCAAGGCTCGGCTCTACACCGCTGACATCGCCACCCAACCACTTTAGCACCCGGCGAATGGCCTCTCGCCCCCCTTCAGATCGAGCGCTGACCGGCATTGATCCGTGCACGCTCTGCCCGATTCCGGCCCGATACAAAGCCGCGAGCAGATACCCGCAGTCTGAAAAGCCGACATAGGTTTTCGCCCGCGCTGGTGCATTCATTTGCGCAATCGCAGCTTCGGCTATCCGGTTCGATCCATAGCCACCTTTGGCGAACCATACTGCGTCGAATGCCGGATCGTTGGCGCATTCAAGCAATGCCGTCAGCCTTCTAAGGTCATCCCCGGCGAAATGGCCTCTACGTTCAAAGCATTGATCGTGAAAGGTAACGCGATGTTGGGGAAACTCGTCGGCCACCAAAGCCTCAAGAGCAGTCGCATGATCGCGGGTTATGGGCGTGGCCGGTGCGCAGATTACAATATTTGTCATCTCCTTAGACCTAAGTCGCTTGTCAGCGTTGGTGCAAGCCAATAACCATGATTCTTATGGCGGACGGGATCGACGGGCCGGACCTTACGGGTCGGCCATTCTTTTTTTGTGGCATTGGTGGATCGGGCATGCTTCCGCTTGCTCAGATCGTTAACGGCGTTGGCCATGCAGTGGCGGGATCCGATCGCAGCAAGGATCAGGGCAGAACGCCGGAAAAATTCGGTTGGCTCGAAAGCAACGGGTTTGACCTCTTCCCACAGGATGGCAGCGGACTGACCTCATCCGATCAGATCCTGGTCGCGTCCGCCGCAGTCGAAGACACCGTCCCGGAAGTCGTTCGCGCCAAGGAACTCGGTTGCGAGCGGATGAGCCGCGCTGATCTCAACTCGGCTTTCTTCAATCAGGCTGGGTATTCGATCGCCATTGGAGGAACCTCGGGCAAATCGACAGTGACAGGCATGATCGCATGGATATTGGCCGAAGCCGGCTACGATCCCACTGTGATGAATGGCGCTGTGATGAAAAACTTCATCAGCGAGGCCAATCCGTTTGCAAGCGCACGCGTCGGCAGGCCGCACATTTATGTCAGCGAAGTCGATGAAAGTGACGGTACGATCGCTTTGTACCGCCCGACCATAGGTGTGCTGCTGAATGTCAGTCTTGATCACAAGAGCATGGAAGAACTTCGCGTGCTGTTCGGCGATTATCTCAAGGCATCAGGCTGTGCAGTCGTCAATTTCGACAATGACGAAGCCCGCTTCCTGTCAGAACGGGCCTCGCAACTCGTCAGCTATGGAATAAAGAACCAGAGCGCCGATATCACTGTCGAGCCGGATTCCATCGATCAGAGCGCGCTCGGCATCAGGGCAGCCGTGATCGACAATCGAAGCCGCGAAGTCTTCCCTCTGATCCTGCCGATGCCGGGCATGCACAATCTTTCGAATGCGCTGGCGGCCATTGCCGCTGTTGGTGCCGCCGGCATTGATGTTCGCAACGCTGCCTATGCCTTGCGGTCATTTGAAGGGCTGGCCCGTCGCTTCGATGTGATCGGGACTACAGAAAGCGGGATCAGCGTCATTGATGATTTCGGCCACAATCCGGAGAAATGCGCGGCTACCCTACGAACGCTCAAAGCAACGCCTGGACGTGTGATCGCGTTTTTCCAGCCTCACGGTTACGGACCGCTTCGGCAGATGGGCGATGAATTGGCTGAGACCTTCGCCCGAGAACTCGATACGGATGACATCACGATCATGTGCGATCCCGTCTATTTCGGTGGGACAGTGGATCGCAGCGAGGGCAGCGATCGCATCGTGAAGCTTATCGCCGATGCCGGCGGCACGGCAGAGCATGTTCCCTCTCGCGAAGACTGCGGTGATCGGATTAGCAAGCTTGCGAAACCCGGAGATCGGATCGTGGTGATGGGAGCGCGCGATGATACGCTAACGACCTTTGCAAAGGGCGTGTTTGAGCGGCTCGCATGACCGTATATCAGAAAGCAGTGCTGCATGGTTGGCGAATGCTCACCGCGCTGCTTTTGTCGATCACCGTCGTGCTTGCCGTTGATCAATTCTATGGCCATTCAACCATCGCTTTTGCACTTGCCATTATCGGACTGGTCATCGCGAACACACCAATGATGCGCCTCAATTGCCCACAGTGCGGCAAGAACCTGTTTTTTCGCGGCATGTTTGTGGTGCCGTGGCCGAACAGGATCTGCGGTCGCTGCGGCCTGGAACTGGACAGCACACCAAAAGGCTGAGTTCATCAAAATCGCTGATGGAAGATCTTGCGCTGCGTCGATAGTTTCACCCGATGGACGCTCAAGACTTTTCAATGGACACTCTTCTGCGTGGGTGCGCCACGCAGCACGCCAATCGCGAAGCATCCGTCGATGGAGAGCAGCGCCTCAGTTACTGCGAGCTGGATAAGCGCGTTGAGCGGGTTGCGCGGTGGTTGCTCGCCAGGGGTATCGGCCCCGGAGACAGGGTAGCGATCCTGCTCACCGATGGAGCACCCTATCTCACGATACTGCTGGCTTGTGGACGTATCGGAGCCATTGCAGTTCTGCTCAACTGGCGGCTTGCTGCCGGAGAGATTGCGTGGATCGCAGGCAATTCCGAGCCTGCAATCACCTTCGTCAATCCGCGCTTCAATACCCTGCTTGCTGAAGCTGATGCGGGCGAAGTGATTGAAGTGGACGAAGCGCATTCGCCGGACGGTTCCTTTGAAATCATAGCCGCCCATGATCAACCGTGGCAGACCCTTCCCGGTCTCGCGCCGAACCGCCCGCTGTATATGATGTATACGAGCGGCACGACCGGGAAACCCAAGGGCTGCTTGCAGGCAGGCAGCGCGGTGGCCTCTTCAGCGATGGGGTTCTGCGTGCGGCGCGGCTTTACTCGCGAAGAGCGGCTGCTTTCGATCAACCCGCTTTTCCATGTTGTGGGGATGCAGCAAGTCGCAGCGATGCTGGCCTGCGGTGGGACCAGCGTTTTTGCCGGGCGGGACGATGACAGTGCAGCTGTGCTCGATCTGGTCCATCGAGAAAACTGCACAACAACCAGCGCCTTCCCGACGATTTGCTTCCCGTGGCAGGCGATGGAGCCGATCCGCGACGGCATAATGCCACTCACAAACTACACCGGCGGGGCTGGCATGGGCCGCCCGCAGATGTACGAATTCATCGAACGGAGTTGGGACGCCCGCGTAGTCGGTGGATACGGCCAAACCGAGGTTTGCGGCTTTGCGACATTCATCGATTACCCTGATATGCTGGAACACCCGCGCTCGATCGGCTGGCCGATGCCGCATGTCGAAATGACGATCCTCGATCCCGAGGGAAAGCAACTCCCTCCAGGCGAAGAAGGCGAGATTTGTCTGCGCGGCCCTTCAGTTATGCTGGGATACTGGCGCAATGACGAAGCAACCGAGGCTGCGCTGGGCCACGGCTGGCTGCGCACCGGCGATTTGGGAACAATGGATGAACATGGCCTCGGCTATCTGCTTGGGCGTGCCAAGGAGCTGATTAAGACGGGCGGAGAAAACGTCTATCCAGCGGAAGTTGACGCGGTTTTCGCCGAAATGCCGGAAGTCGCAGATGCAGGATGCTGCGGCGTGCCAGACAGCCAATGGGGCGAAAGGGTCAAGGCATTCGTAGTGTTGAACCCCGGCGCGACACTCACCCGCGAGGAAATCACAACCCGATTCAAAGGCAAGATCGCCGGATACAAACGCCCGCGCTACATCGAATTTGTCGATGCCCTTCCCCGCGATCCAATCGGGAAGCTGTTAAGGCGAGAATTGTCGGCACGTCCCGTGAACGAGGATCAAGCCACTTAAGCTTCGAGAGCCTTTCGCCCCTCTTCTTCTCGCTCGAATGCTTGTCTGTACCCTTCGCGGCCTGTCAGTCGCTCTCTGTATTCCTTCAGGCTTTCCGGCACGCGATCATCCAGACCAACATTCTGTGCCAGGATCAGCGCGTAGCCGACGCAGATATCGGCCACCGTGAAACGATCAGCACACAGAAATTCACGTCCTTCCAAACGCTGTTCAGCCTTCACCAGACGCTTCTCAAACCATTTGGCATAGGCCTCTCCAGCATCGGCCCACCCTTTGTCCTTTTCGAAGATCGCGAACCGCATATAGACCGTCTGCGGAAATGTGATCGTCGCGTCCGCGTGATAGGTGTAATCGCAATACTCGGCGTAGTCGCGCTCGCCTGGAGCAATCGCCAAATCTGTGTATCCGTCCTTCGTCGCCAGATAATGCGCAATCGCGCAGCTCTCGGTGAGCTTTGCATCGCCATCGATCAGCATCGGGACAGTACCAAGCGGATTGATATCCTTGTATTCCGGCGCAAGATAGCGCGGCGGGAACGGCAGGACTTTCAGATCAACATTAACGCCCGCTTCTTCAGCTGCCCATGTGGCGCGCAAACCGCGCGAGCGGGCGCAGGTGAAGAGAACGGGACGTTCAGTCATCAATGCGCCCCCTCATAGCCGATCACATTGTGCAGCACGAACGCGATGATCGCGCCGAGCGCCAGCCCAATCACTCCCGAAATTGCAGCATAAGTGAGCCACCTGGCGATGCCGGACAAAGCTCCGGTCACACCAGCAACCCAATATTCCGCACCATGAGCGATGTCGTAAAGCAGATCGAACCCAACCTCGTGCGTGCCGTGTACAATGATTCCACCGCCGACCCAAAGCATGGCAACAGTCCCGATCACTGAAAGAGCCACAAGGATTTTCGGAACAGAATTGACCAGCAACCGTCCCAAGGACCTCGCTGCGTCGCTATCCTGCGTGGTGAGATGCAAGCCGACATCGTCCATCTTCACGATGATCGCGACAGCTCCGTAAACGACCACGGTCACAACAAAACCGACCAGAGCCAGTGCCAGACCGCGTTCCCACCAAGTCGGCAAATCCAGTTCGTTGAGCGTGATGGCCATGATCTCAGCCGATAGGATCAGATCGGTCCGGATAGCCCCTGCAATGCGTTGCTTTTCAAACTCTGCTGGATCTTCAATCTCATCGTCCAGCGTCTTGCCGTGCTTGGCCCCACCCAGTTTTTCCATCACCTTTTCAGCGCCTTCATAGCAAAGGAAGGCACCGCCCAGCATCAATATCCAGATGATCAACCAAGGCAAAAACTCCGAGAGCAATATCGCTCCGGGTAAGAGAATGATCAGCTTGTTGAACAGGCTGCCTTTGGTGATCGCCCAGATGATCGGCAATTCCCGAGCAGGAGAGAGGCCAGTCACATAGCTTGGGGTGACAGCGGCATCATCGATCACAACGCCCGCCGTCTTTGTTCCGGCTCGGCCTGCAGCAACAGCAATGTCGTCCGCCGAGGCAGCGGCTGTGCGAGCGATCACCGCGACATCATCCAAAAGTGCGGCCAGTCCTGAAGGCATGTTTTCGCTTCCCCTGTGGTTTTTCTTCGCGGGTTCCTGCCGCTATCGATCGGCAAGCACAAGGGACCACATCGCTTGCATTCCCCAGCAAAACCGCTATGTGCGCGCATCCGCTCCATCGGGGTGGACACCAAGAAAGCCGGAGGGGCCCCGTCATTCGGACGGATCAGCCAGCGATCGGCAGCAATTGAAAGGAACGCGAGATGGCTCTGTATGAGCATATCTTCCTCGCGCGTCAGGACCTCTCGCAGGCCCAGGTAGACGCGCTGGCGGCCACGGCGACCGAAATCGTCGAAGCCAATGAAGGCAAAGTCACAAAAACTGAGACATGGGGCCTCAAGTCCCTCGCCTACAAAATTGAGCGCAATCGCAAGGCACACTTCGTGATGCTCAACATCGACGGACCCGGTTCTGTCGTTGCCGAGCTTGAGCGCCAGACGCGCATCAACGAAGATGTGATCCGTTACATGACCATCCGTGTCGAAGAGCACGAAGAAGGTCCAAGCGTGATGATGCGCAAGAACGAACGCGACCGTAAGCGTCGCTCTGACCGTGAGGAGCGCGACTGATGGCACGCCCGTTTTTCCGCCGCCGCAAGTCCTGCCCGTTTTCGG
>JBCBHD010000072.1:0-1132 GCA_038526115.1 Pseudomonadota bacterium
AGATGACTTTATGCGCGATGAGCTGATCGACAATGACCTAGGCTTTGATCCCGATGAACTCGCTGCATACCAAGCTGGCACGGGCGACGCCGCCGCTAAAGAGACCTAATCGCTGCTTGCGATAGACGCGCTCAGCGATTGTCCAAGGCCTGCGCGGCTTTAACGCCCAAGGTGATGAGGAACGGCACCAGCACAATGCTGAGCGTTACCTTCGCTAGCACCTGACCGATCAACAGGTTGGTAATGTCAAACTCGCCATAAAAGGCGAGCGTGATGAAGATCACAGAATCGACCGCTTGGCTCAGCGCAGAGGCAATAGCGCCGCGCACCATAAGGCCCCAAGTGGTCGCCTCCCCGCTGCCGCGCAGCTTGGAGAAAATCCAGACATTGAGCAGCAGCGATGTGATGTAAGCGGCAGGCCCTGCCATCAAAATGCGCGGGGTTTGGCCAAGCACGCGCTCAAACGCCGCCAAATCCTCTCCGCGAAACTCCAGCATTTCTGGCGAGGCAGGAAGAGAGAGCACAAGGTAAATCAGCGCAGCGGACAACGCGAGCGGAAGGAACCCCACCCAAATCAGCCGATTGGCGAGCTTCTGGCCGTAGAGCTGGGCAATCGTCGAAGTGATCACAACCAGTAGCAGGAAAGGGAAAATCCCCGCTTCGACCGCTAACGGTGTCGGCCACAACTGCACTTGCTTATAGGCAACCACGCCGGCCAGAACCGTCATCCCGCCATAAAGGATGATGTACACAAACAGTCCCATCGGCGCGTTGAAGGCGGCCTGTGAATGCGGGCCAGTTGTCTCTTCAGTTGCAGAATTCTCGCTCATGCGTGGCAGGGTTAAGCGAGGCTCTCAAAAAATGGAAGTGAGCGCGGGCTTGCTGTCTACGGTTGCCTTCGAGGACGCAAAATGCCACGCCTTGCCTCAAGGGATCCATTTCAACTGAGGGGCGCTGCACACAAAGCAGCGGACACGGCCATCACTTCCATTCTTTACAGCCTGCTCGGCATTCTCTGCATTCTGGGCATCGCCTTCCTGCTTTCATCGGGAAAGAAGAACATCAATCTGCGCGTGGTGGGTGCGGCGTTCGCGCTGCAAGCGCTGATGGCTTTGCTGGTTTTGCGCACGCC
>JBCBHD010000072.1:1232-11867 GCA_038526115.1 Pseudomonadota bacterium
TGGGTGCGGCGTTCGCGCTGCAAGCGCTGATGGCTTTGCTGGTTTTGCGCACGCCCTTTGGCGCGACTGCGATCCAGTTTCTGTCCGATGGCGTGATCGCTCTGCTCGACTATTCGAAGGCGGGGATTGAGACTTTGTTCGGGCCAATGGGCTCCAATCCGTTCGCGCAGACATTCCTTATCGCAGCGCTTCCGGTTATCGTCTTCTTCGCCGCTTTGGTGGCGATCCTGTATCACCTCGGAGTGATGCAGCGGCTGGTGCGCTGGGTTGGCGGCGCGATTGGTTGGATCACGGGGATCAGCAAGGTTGAGGCGCTGGGCAGCGCGGCAAATATCTTTGTCGGTCAGTCTGAAAGCCCGCTTGTTGTACGCCCTTATCTGGCAGCGCTCCCACCCTCGCGGCTCTTCACATTGATGTGTGTCGGCATGGCGGGCGTCGCTGGGACGATCCTTGCCGCCTATGCTTCGTTCCTTGGCGACGATGCAGTGCCTTACCTTCTCGCGGCGGCGTTTATGTCTGCACCGGGCGGTATTTTGATGGCTAAGATCATTATGCCCGATGACCCCGAAGAGGCTGCTGCTCACGACAAGCTGATGGAAGAAGTCACCGTCTCTGAGACATTCGAAGAAGGCGAGAAGCCCGCCAATATTATCGAAGCCGCCGCACAAGGCACACAAACGGGCGTAAAGCTGGCGGTCGCCGTGGGCGCTATGGTGATGGTGTTTGTGGCGCTGGTTGCGCTCGCTAACGGGATGCTTGGCGGGGTGGGCAGTTGGTTTGGCTATCCGGACGTCACTTTCCAGCAGCTGCTCGGCTATGTCTTTGCGCCCGTCATGTTCCTGATCGGCATTTCGGATTGGGACCAAGCGCAGATTGCGGGCGGTTTGTTCGGGACCAAGATCGTGCTCAACGAATTCGTGGCCTTCATCGAGCTTGGCGCAGTTGAAGGGCTGACGGAGCGCAGCCGCGCGATTGTGACCTTTGCGCTTTGTGGCTTTGCGAACTTTTCCTCAATCGCGATCCAGATGGCAGTGACGGGCGGACTTGCGCCTAACCAACGCCCGGTCATTGCGCGGCTTGGTATCAAGGCCCTGGCGGCTGGTAGTCTGGCCAACCTGATGAGCGCGGCTTTGGCGAGCCTTTTCCTACCCGTCTAATCGCACTGGAACCGCAAGAGCGGGCGTACTAAGTAAGGCGAATGACACAGATCAACATCGCCTCCGTTTCGCTTGCCAAACCGCTTGAAGAGATCGCTGATGAGCTGGGCCGTAGCTTTGCTGAATATGGCTTTGCTGTCGTGCGTGATCATGGGATCCCGCAAGAGCTGATCGACAAGGCTGAGGCGACTTCTAAGGAATTCTTTGCACTGCCAGATCCGGCCAAACGCGCCTACAAGATCGAAGGTGGAGGCGGTGCGCGCGGCTACACGCCCTTTGGCACAGAGAAAGCCAAGGATGCCGACGTCTTTGACCTTAAAGAGTTCTGGCATGTCGGGCGCGGCCTTAATCCGAGCCATGAGCTCGCAGAATTCATGGGTCCGAATATCTGGCCTGATGAAGTCGAGCAGTTCAAACCGGTCTTCTCAGAGCTTTACGATGCATTCGAAACCGCCGGCGCGCGCGTGCTGGAAGCGATTGCGCTGCATTTGGGGCTAGAGCGCGGTTTCTTTGCACCCACGGTGAAAGACGGCAATTCCGTGATGCGCTTGCTTCACTATCCACCGCTTGGCGCTGACGCTCCTGATGGAGCAATCCGCGCGGCGGCGCATGGCGATATCAATACAATTACTTTGCTGCTCGGCGCCGAAGAGGCGGGGCTAGAATTGCTCACAAAGTCGGGCGAATGGCATGCGGTCGAAGCCGAAGAAGGATCGCTTGTCATCAATGTTGGCGACATGCTGGAACGGCTCACCGCAGGACAGCTTGTGTCAACCACGCACCGGGTGGTGAACCCGTCAGGTCCAGCGAAACTTCGCTCGCGTTATTCGATGCCGTTTTTCCTGCATTTCCGTCCGGATTACATGATCGAGCCGCTTGCCGATTGCGCCGCTAGAGAAGGCAGCACACCTCAAGCCGCGATCACTGCGCAAGACTTCCTTATGCAGCGCCTGCGTGAGATCAATTTGGTCTGAGCCGCTTTTGGTCGAGTCGCAGGCTCGCCCCTATTGAGCCCTCAAAAGCCGCGTAATTTCATTTCGTCTCGGTAAAACACCATTTCGTCTAGGGGCGCAGATTTATCGATGAGAATTCCCGCCGCCGTGGCTTGAGTGCAACACCTGCGTTCCAGTCCCCGGATTCCCTAGGGTTTGCTTGTGGAAAAGCGATTTGGCCTTGATCTCTACCGTTGCTGAATAGGCCCCTGTCACACAGCTGTAACAAAACCGTCTCTTTTGTGCAGTGCAGCGCTTTTAGGGGAGCGCGCATCGCAAACCCTCATAACTGTGATCAGGGGCACCTCTCATGAAGATCAAATATCTATTGGCAGCGAGCGTCGTAAGTCTCTCAGCCGCCGCAACTATTGCGACTCCAGCAGCCGCACAGCAGATTACCTCGGGCATCGAAGGTCAGGTTTCTGACGCCGATGGCAACGCTCTTTCGGGCGCGATGGTATCCATCATCGACACACGTACCAACCAAGTCAGCGACACAACCACGGACAGTTCAGGTAACTTCCGCGTTCAATCGCTTCCACCAGGCGGCCCATACACCGTCACAGTGACCGCAGACGGGTTCGAAGGTCAGTCGGTTGAAGAAGTCTTCACCAACATCTCAGGCAACACCGCCTTCACCTTCACGCTCGCATCGAGCGACGTTGGCAACACCATCATCGTTACCGGCGCCCGCGCCCGCGTAACGCAGGTTGCTGTTGGTCCGGGTACTGCATTCGGCACAGAAACGCTTGAAGCATTCCCATCGATCACTCGCGACGTTCGCGACATCATCCGTATCGACCCTCGTGTAAGCCTCGAGCGTTCGAACGATGTTGACCGTATCTCATGTCTCGGCGGCAATGACCGTGCCAACACCTTCACCGTTGACGGTGTGGTTCAGTCTGACGTTTTCGGTCTGAACGGTACGCCTTTCGCAGCGCGTAACTCGCTGCCACTCCCATTCGACGTGATCGAGCAAACCTCGGTTGAATTCGCTCCGTTCGACGTTGAGTATTCAGACTTCACCGGCTGCTTGGTCAACGTTGTTACCAAAGCGGGTTCAAACCGTTTCAGCGGCTCTGCTTTCATCACTTACTTCGATGGCGGCATGCAGGCTGACGAAGTTGAGCAGGCCGACGGCAGCGTCGACCCGTTCAACAACGGCGAAGAGAAGCGCTGGGGCGTCACCCTTTCTGGTCCGATCATTCCTGACCGTCTGTTCTTCTCTTTCGGCTATGAAGAAGTTGATCTTGGCGACGGCTTCAATGGCGGCCCAGGCACAACTGGCGTGGACTTCTTCACGCAAGAGCAGTTTGACCGTTTCTCAGAAATCGCAAACCGCGTTTATGGTCAGGATCCAGGTGGCATCCCAACCTCGCTTCCAGAAAGCAACGTGCGTTACTTCGGCCGTATTGACGCGAACATCAGCGACGATCACCGCCTCGAAGCAACCTATCAGCGTCTCGAAGAAACCAACATCGAAACCGATAACCTCGGCGACGAATTCGGTGGCTTCAACTCGTTTGAAAACGAAGGCACGATCTCAGACTACTACTCAGTTCGTCTGTATTCTGACTGGAGCGACTCGGTTTCAACTGAGCTCCGCGTAAGCCGCGCAGAAGTTGCTGACCAGCAAGGTCCCGTTGGCTTTGGCGAAGCTCAGTCTGCTAACCCAACACCGCGTCTGGTTGTTGGCGTTGTAGGCCCAGGCGATGATGGCCGTCTGACCACTGGTCCTGGCGTATTCCGTTCAGCCAACCAGCTCGACACCAAAATCGACCAAGCTCGCTTCCTGATGAACATCGATGCAGGCAGCGGTCACTATGTGAAATTGGGCGCTGAGATCAACGATCTCGAAGTGTTCAACCTGTTCGCGATCAACGCAACCGGTTCGCTGTTCTTCGACAACCTCGACGACTTCGAAAACGGTCTGTTGGGTGACAGCTTCCCAACATCGAACGTGTTCTTTGCCTATAATGGTGCAACGATCGCGGCGACGCCATCAGGCGACATCAACGAAGCTGGCGCAACCTTCAGCCGTCGCACTTACTCTGTCTTCGCACAGGATGAGTGGCAGGCAACTGATCAACTGTCATTGACCGCTGGTGTTCGCGTTCAAATGTATGACGGCGATGCACCAACACCAAACCCACTGTTCGGCCAACGCTTTGGTCAGACCAATGCGGTTTCATTCGGTGCGCTCGATCCTGTGATCCTGCCACGTCTGTCAGCCACTTATGAGTTCGACAATGAAGGCTTCTTCTCAGACTCACGTCTGACAGGCGGTGTCGGCATCTTCTCTGGCGGTGACCCGGTTGTGTTCTTCTCGAACGCATTCTCGAACAACGGTTTCTCGACCGCAAATGGCGACACTTATGACGCTGAATGTGCAGGCGCGTTGGCAACCGATCCGGGTACAGGTCAGATCGACGTCACGCCAAACGGAACCTTCACCGGCTTCCCACAATGCGCCATCAACGCAGCATCCGCTGTGGCAGCTGCTGGCGGTGCTGACGTGCAGAACACTGATCCGGACTTCGATATCCCGACAGCTGTTCGCGCCAATATCGGCTTCCAGTCGCAAATTGGTGGTGACAGTGGGTTCTTCGGTGGCTGGAACCTTAACCTCGACTACATCTACACCCGCTTCAACGACACGCTTAGCGTCGTCGACCTGACGCAGGTTGTAGACACACGTCTTGGCGACAATGGCTTCACCGTTGATGGTCGTCCGATCTACCGTCCGATCGATCCAATCGCACCGGGCTGTAACGCAGTGCTTCAAGGCACAGGTGGTACGCCGCCAGTGTACACAAACGTCACTGACGATTGCTTTAACACTGGTCTGGATGACTTCCTGCAGCTGACAAATGGCCCAAGCTTTGACAGCCACAACGCCTCGCTGATCCTCAGCAAGCGCTTCAGCGAAGGTCTCTTCACTGAAGGCGGCAGCGTGAACGTCAACTTCGGCTACGCATTCAGCGATAGCGAGCAGACGATCAACTTCCGTTCTGCAACGGCAACGTCGAACTTCGACAACACTCCTGGCTTTGACCGTCAGAACTTGGGTGTGTCGCAGTCAGGCTTTGAAACGCGTCACAACTTCACGGCGACTGTGTTCTTCCGTGAAGAGTTCATCGACGGATACGACACTGGTCTTGGCATCTTCTTCCGTGCATCGGAAGGCCGTCCATACAGCCTCGTGTTCGACGATGGTCGTCCGTTCTTCAACGACAGCAACTCACGCGAGCAGAACGCGCTGCTTTACGTCCCAACCGGCGTAAACGATCCAAACCTGTCTGACTTCAGTGGTCTTGGTCTTACTGCGGCCGAGCAGGCGACTGCTCAAGCTGAACAAGCAGCTGCGGTAACATCCCTTCTCGCAGCTCTTGAGAGCGGTGAAGGCATTGTCAGCGACCTGAACTGTAAGTTCACACCAGGTCAGACAGTTGAGCGTAACCAGTGCCGCAATGAGTGGTTCTTCGATCTCGACATGCGCTTTAGCCAGGAACTGCCATTCATCGGCAGCCTGACAGGCATCACCGAAGATCGCATTGAGCTGTTCGTTGACTTCGACAACTTCCTCAACATGCTCGACAGCGGCTGGAACACTCGCCGTGCGCTGGGTGGTTTTGACGGCCGTGTCGATCTGGTTGACGGTGCATTTGACGAGAATACTGGTCAGTACATCATCACCAACTTCAACGGCGGTGCAGGCGAAGCGAACACCTTCGAATCAAACACTGCATGGCGGATCCAAATCGGAGCGCGTTACGAGTTCTAATTTGTAATCATCGCAGCGTCCTGGATGCGAGTTAAAGACGCATCCGAATGGATAACAATAGAGCGGCGGAGCCTTCGGGTTTCCGCCGCTTTGTTTTTGGGCAGGCGCTGACTTTAGCCAGTTTGCGCAAAACTCTCCGCTGGATCATCGGCGACGCTGAGCAGTTCAAACGCCAATGCTTCGCGCACATCTCCCGGCAAATCCTCGCGCAGAGATCTTTCAAACGCTGCGGCTTGATCGCCAAGTTCCGGCTCGTCGAAGATTGCAGCTGTCCCAGCCAGCTTATGGACCAAACGGGCAAGCCTATCGAAA
This sequence comes from Pseudomonadota bacterium, assembly GCA_038526115.1. GTDB lineage: Bacteria > Pseudomonadota > Alphaproteobacteria > Sphingomonadales > Sphingomonadaceae > Erythrobacter. The sequence continues at coordinate 7,478 of JBCBHD010000072.1, forward strand.
TCCTCGATAGCCCGGCCTTGTGCACCGAGCTCTCCGCTCTCCAAGGCCTCGCGCACCGCATCGATAGCTTCAGCCCGGCGAATGTTCCAACGCTTGATTAAGGAGGGGGAATGTTTGCGAAAATTACTACGCGGAGCCGGCGCCAATTGCTGCGGCGGTGCGGCACTTTCTTGCAAGCTTTCTGCATCGACAATGCGGGTTGGCAGCCAACGCTGTAAGGCGCGTGCGAGATCTGAGAACTCAATTGGTTTGGCCAAGTGCCCCTGCATTCCTGCTGCGCGCGCTGCGTTGATATCGGAAGGGAATGCGTTGGCGGTCAAAGCGATGATGGGCATTGTCTCCGGCCCGATCCCCTCGTTTCGGATCGCGCGCGTTGCCTCATACCCATCGCAGCCTGGCATCTGGATATCCATCAAGACCAGATCATAGGGATCATCGCGCATCACGCTTTCGATCACCATGGCAATCGCTTCATTCCCGTCATGCGCGACCGCCACACTCTGGCCGCAGCGTTCCAGCATCTCCACAGCCAGCAACCGGTTCACATCATGATCTTCGGCGAGCAGAATACGCGCGGAGACGGGCAGCGGCTCTGCCCACATGGCTGCATGATCATCCACTCCGAAAGCTCCATCATCGGCTTCATCATGTTCTTGATCGTCGTTGTAGTCATATAGAGGTGCGCCGCTTTGGGATGCGAACGGCTCAGCCGGCGTGGTTGTGCTAGCCTCTACCAGTTTGGCAGGCAGGATTAGGCGAAAAGTTGACCCAACACCCGGTGAGCTTTCAACATCGATGCTGCCCCCCAGCAGATCGGCAAGCTGGCGGCTGATTGTGAGGCCGAGCCCTGTTCCACCAAACCGACGCGCAGTGTTACTTTCAGCCTGAGTGAAGGGGGTGAAGACCTTCTCCAATGCATCTGCGTCAATGCCGATCCCGGTGTCCTCAACGCATATGGTGATGGTTCCGCCATCCAGTTCGCACGTTACATTGACTTGGCCTTCTTCAGTAAACTTCACAGCATTCCCAATAAGGTTCAGCGCAATCTGACGCAGGCGTAAGGCGTCGGTCATTACCACCGGGTGCGCCATCGCGCTCTCGCACATATCGCAATATGTCTCGCAACTTTCAGAGCTGGCGCATGGCACATGGAAGGTCAGGTCGAGCCCTTTCTTCTCCGCCACGGGGCGATGCAGCATCACGCATTCGTTGATGGTGCTGAACAGATCAACCGGGCTTTCATCGATCGAGATTTGTCCGGCCTCGATCTTGGAAAGATCAAGAATATCATTGAGCAACAACATCATAGAGCGACCAGATTGCACAATCATATCGACATGGCGGCGGTTCTCTTCGCTCAGATCACCCTGGAGCATCAGCTCTGCAAAGCCCAAAACTCCGTTCATCGGGGTGCGGATCTCGTGGCTCATATTGGCGAGAAATTCGGTCTTTGCTTGCGTCGCATCCTCAGCCTTGTTGCGCGCCCGAGTGAGCAAGAGTTCCAGTTCTACACGTTCCGTCACATCGCGCGCTGAGACGACTATGCCGCTGCGTTCGCCAGTTTGCGGGTCAACCGCCCTCACGGCGTCAGCCTCGATAAAGACCGGGGCTTCATCAGTGGACTGAGCGATACGCTGATAGGTCAAGCGCTCCTTTGCCTGATCCCCTTCAATCATTCGATATAGCATATCAGCAAGGCGATGCTGATCGTGCTTGTGGGCCATTTCGATAATGTTCTGACCGAGGAGTCCATCGGGTTCGCGCCCCAGCACTTCCGCGACTGAAGGCGAGACATAGGTGCAAATACCGTGATTATCGATCCGCATGACAAGGTCGCTGACATTCGCGGTCAGTAAGGCAAGCTCTTGGCGTCCTGCGATTAGCTCGTCGGTCATCCTCTCGCGTCCAGCCAATATCGCGGCGATCGGTAGGCCGGTCAGGAAATTGGCGGCGATGAAAGCTTGTAGGAGATAAATCTGCGCGGGCTCAGCAGCTGTGGCGGTTGCAATTGGACCCATCCCGTTCACAGTCATAACTGTCGTAAGCGCCGCAATGATCGGCACATAAATTGCGGTTCCAAACCCTCCAACCCGGAACGCCATAAGCAATGTAATGGGCGGGATCAGGAACAGGAGCGGATATTGATCCTGAGCAAAGACCGCCGCAACGATCAGCAGGCCGCCTGCCATTAAGAACCCGTGCTGCGCTATATTCGACGCGGGAGGGAAACTGGGTGCACGCAGAGCGCTCAGAACAACGAGCGCTGTGGGTACGATCAACACCATTCCCATCGAATGCGCCATAAACCAGGGAAGAATGCGCAGGCTGGAGGGTTCGCCGCTCAGCGAAGTCAGCGCCGCCACAAGCAATGAGGAACAAATGGGTCCCACCAGACCGCCAGCCAACAAAAGCTGGCCTAGATGTTGGACATCGGACACATCAAAAGTGTCTTTGCAGGTGCGCCGAATAATGGCCGCGACCAGAGCCACTTCGGCGACGTTGCCCAGTGTATAGGCCGCTGCGAGGAACGCCGAATGGCCTGCCGTCAGATTGACCAGAAACAAGGCGGCGGCAAAACCTGCATAGGCTGGCACCTCATTGCTGAACCTGAATTTCAGGAGAAATGTCGTTGCAACGGCGGCAGGTAGCCACACGCTGGCTAAGGCTGCGCCAAAGCGCGATAATTCCAGGCATACCCATCCAAGTGCGAAGAACACAAAGACAGCGCCGACACCCGCAAGGACACTCGCCCGATCAAGCTTCCCGATCTCAATCCGCGCAAATCCCACCACCGCGCGCAAAGGCGCACTTGATGTGAGCGGGCCATCAAGCCTAGCCTGCTGCTGATCATCTATGCGGCCCATCCAAAGGATACCTTTGTTGTCGATTGAGCGCGAGGGTGAGGCAAAGGTTGTCGCCGCGCTCTGCGCAAAATAAAGCTTCGAAGTGCAGACTATGGCATGGGAGTGATGAGTATCTCCAAATCACGTTATCAGGGAAAACCGAGGGGGGTACGCTGGGGCCTGGTCCTAGGGCTCGTCCTCTTCCATGTGCTCGCGCTTTACGGATTGTCGCGGCTGCTCGCGCCGGAATTTACAGCGTCTGTCGAGCGCGAGGTGGTTGCAGCCTTTACCGTCACAGTGACGACGCCGGATGAGGCAGAGCCTGAAACGCCTCCAGAACCAGATGAGGGCGCTGCGGGCGCTCCGGGGGAAGAGGCAGTGCCGCAGCCGGTGACAGCACCGCCAGCGCGTATCGAGACGCGGCCCACACCGATGCCAAGAGCCTCCTCAACCGGTGATGACAGCCGCTCCGGCGCACGCGAAACAGGCGATGGGACTGGCAATCAGGGTGAAGGCGAAGGCACAGGCAGCGGCAATCGCGGAGGCGGGCAAGGCAATGGGGTCGCTGTCAGACCCAGCGTGAGGTCAGGAAATCTGGATGTGCGGCGCGACTTTCCCGTTCCAGAAGGAGGGCGCGCGTCGCGCTTTGGAACGTCGGTCACGGTGGTCTTCACAGTGACAACCGACGGCAGAGCGCGCAATTGCTCCGTCGCGAACAGCACGGCAGACGCACAAAGCACAGCCTTGGTTTGCGGTTTGGTGATCGAGAAAATTCGCTTCAATCCGGCGGTAACTAGGTCTGGTGAACCCATCGAAGCGCGCTATGGCTACCGCGTGGAATTTCGCGAGCGATAGGTCGGTTGATGCGAGAGAATTCGGCATTTTCAATGACTTTAGACAAGGGCGCTGTTAAGTGACCGGTATGTCAAAGACTCCCTTCATTCACCCAGTAATCCTCTGCGGAGGGAGCGGCACTCGGCTTTGGCCGCTTAGCCGGAAGGCTGTGCCAAAGCCGTTCTTACCGTTGATCGGGGAGACGACGTTATTTGAGCAGGCGGTTGGCCGCGTTGCCGGTGATGACCGCTTTGCTGAGCCCATTATCGTGGCGGGCCCTCAACATTGCGACCTGATTGAGGCGCAAATGCGTGGGCGGGCGCATCGATTGATTGTGGAACCTGCTGCAAAGAACACCGCGCCTGCGATTGGCTTAGCCGCAGCTTTGATCGACCCTGATGACATAATGCTCGTTTGCCCCAGCGACCATCACATCGCGGATGAAGCAGCCTTTCGGGCCTGTGCCATAGCGGCGGCAAGCTTAGCGGCGGAAGATTACCTTGTGTCCTTTGGCATTGCGGCTGAGCGACCAGAAACGGGTTATGGCTATCTCAAACATGGTGAACCGCTGGCGGGTGGGTTCGAAATCGCACAATTTGTTGAAAAGCCTGATCTTGCGGCGGCTCAAACCTATCTTGAGAGCGGCAATTACAGCTGGAATGGCGGCATCTTCGCCTTTCGGGCAGGCCAATTGTTAGATGAACTCGCCGCGC
>JBCBHD010000073.1:0-11734 GCA_038526115.1 Pseudomonadota bacterium
CTTCGATCTCGGCACGACTTATAGGCCGACCAATCACGAGAACGCTAGCGCCGCTGTCGCGCGCTGAGCGCGGGGTGACGACGCGTTTCTGATCGCCAGTTCCGCTGCCCGGTGGTCGCAGGCCGGGAACGACGAAGAACCCGTCTTTCCATTGTTTGTGCACCTGGCCGACTTCCTTGCCCGAACACACAATCCCGTCGAGGCCTGCGTCGTGCGCCAGTTCAGCGAGGCGCATCACCTGCGTTTCGGCACTGCCATAGACCCCGGTGGCCGTAAGGTCGCTTGAATCCATGCTTGTGAGCGTAGTCACGCCGACAACCTTGCAGCCTTCCGCTGCTGCGGCCTTGGCGTCTTCCATCATCGCGCGGCCACCGCTGGCATGGACCGTGACAATCGCCGGTTCATAGACATGGATCGCCTGCATGGCGGCTGCGACCGTGTTGGGTATGTCGTGAAACTTGAGATCGAGGAAAATCGGCAGTCCGAGGTGCGCGATTTCGTGAACGCCGTGGCTTCCATGGGCGCAAAAGAACTCCAGCCCGAGTTTTACGCCCCCAATATGCGCTTTGACCTTGTTGAGGAGCGTCTTCGCAGGCTCGATTTGCGGTACATCAAGTGCCAGATAGACCGGATTGCTCATTCGCCGCTCGTTTCGCCGGTGGAAGGGGTCAAGGCATCGCCAGCGTTTTCCGAAGGTTCTGCCGGTTTATCCGCAGGCTTTTCCACAGGCTTACTCACAGCCGGTTCGTGCCTCTGCGCCAAGGCATTGGATTTCGCTGCGTTTTCAAGGCTGCGAATGCGGCGATTGAGGCTCCATTTCACGCTCCGGTGATAGAGCCACATCGGGGCCAGGCCGAGCAGGAATGCGATGATGACGAGCGCCGGCATCTTGGTTTCAAGCACCAGATTATCCCACAGGGTGACTTCAACCGTCTCCCAGTTGAAAAAGGAGAAGGCCAGGATCCCGAAAAGGATCAAAACCCAGATGATGGTGCGCACGATCTGCATGGGATGTTTTCCCCTCTTATTCCCTCGTGTGAGCCAGAGACTTAAGCACTTTGTCCGCCAAGTCTAGCAGTTGCGCCAATTGGGCCAGCTCAGCCGAAGACCCTTTCGAAGATCGTGTCGACGTGCTTGAAGTGATAGGCGAGGTCGAATTTCTCCTCGAGTTCGGCTTCGCTCAAGGCTGCCGTCACCTCGGTATCAGCCTTGAGCAATTCCAGCAGCGATTGGGTTCCGTTGGATTCCCAGACTTTCATGGCGTTGCGTTGCACCAGTCGATACGCATCTTCGCGGCTTACACCGGCCTGCGTCAGAGCCAGCAGCACTCGCTGTGAATGCACCAGTCCGCCCATTGCATCGAGGTTCGCCTGCATGCGTTCGGGATAGACCAGCAGTTTCTCAACGACGCCCGTAAGGCGAGCGAGCGAAAAATCGAGCGTGATGGTCGCATCCGGCCCAATGAAGCGCTCAACCGAGGAGTGAGAGATATCGCGCTCGTGCCACAGCGCGACGTTCTCCAAAGCGGGCAGGGCGTAGGATCGGATCATCCGCGCCTGACCGGTGAGGTTTTCGGTCAGGATTGGATTGCGCTTGTGCGGCATGGCGGAAGAGCCTTTTTGCCCCGGAGAGAAATATTCTTCCGCTTCGAGCACTTCAGTGCGCTGCAAGTGTCGGATTTCGACAGCCAGTCGCTCAATCGATCCGGCAATAACAGCCAGTGTCGCAAAATACATTGCATGCCGATCTCGAGGGATGACCTGCGTACTGACCGGCTCTGGCTCCAGCCCAAGTTTTTCGGCGACATAGGCTTCAACTTCGGGATCGATATTGGCGAAAGTTCCCACCGCTCCGGAAACAGCGCAGGTCGCGATTTCCGCGCGCGCTGCAACCAGCCGGTCCCGGCAGCGTGAGAACTCGGCATAGGCTTGCGCCAGTTTCAAACCGAATGTGACAGGCTCAGCGTGGATGCCATGGCTGCGCCCGATGGTCGGGGTGTATTTGTGCTCTTCAGCGCGGGTTTTGATCGCCGCAAGAAGCGCATCGAGATCCGCGAGAAGAATGTCCGATGCGCGCGACAGTTGCACAGACAGGGTTGTGTCGAGCACATCGGATGAGGTCATACCTTGGTGCATGAAGCGCGCTTCGTCGCCGACTTGCTCGGCGACCCATGTCAGAAACGCAATGACATCGTGTTTGGTGACCGCTTCGATCGCATCGATAGCTTCAACATCAATCTTCGGGTTTGTTGCCCACCAATCCCACAGCGCTTTGCCTGCTGAAGGTGGCACGACACCCATCTCGCCGAGCTTTTGTGTGGCGTGTGCTTCAATCTCAAACCAGATCCGGAATTTCGCCTCCGGTTCCCAGATGGCAGTCATTTCGGGGCGAGCATAACGCGGGACCATATCGGTCTTCCTTTGGATGTAGTGAAGCTTTGACGGGCGGCTATTGCGCGTAGAGACACTTGGCAAGGGCTAGACACTCCCCTTGCGGTCGCTTTCCCCATTCAAACTCGCCTCTTGTAACCGAACCGGCTACGTCGCGAATTGGTGGGCAGGAGGAAAGAGCTATGCCGAGCTCTGCACAGACGGCTGAGAGGCCGCTTCAGGAAGAACGCCTGTCACCCTTTGTCCGGGTGACCCTGAGGCGTTGGGCAAAATGGTATTCGGGCGGAGCCGAGCTGTTCTGGCCGTTTACCGATCTCGTTGTCCGCATCTTCGTGGCTTTTGCGTTCTTTCGGTCGGGCTTGGTCAAAGCAACCGATTGGGACACCGCGCTGTACCTCGCAGCGAATGAATACCCGGTAAGCTGGATGGAGCCTACGACTGCAGCAGTGGTGGGGCTATCGATCGAGTTGATTGGACCAGCTTTGCTCGTTTTCGGCTTTTTCACGCGACCAGCAGCCTTCGCGATGGCAGCCCTCACTATCGTTAGCCAGGGCTTCTACAAACCGATCACAACCAATCTGATCTTGATCGCAATATTGTTCTGGTATGTGGTCCACGGCCCTGCGACCTTTTCACTCGATCGCGCGATTTCTGCCGGGTTGAAGCAAAGTGCTCTACCGCTGGCGAAGCCTGCCGTGATCGCCAGCGAGTGGTTGCGAGAGCGAGCGGCTCCGGTTCTAATGGCCGTAATCAGGATTTGGCTGGCCATATCCCTGCTATCCTATGCCCGCGTTTTTGACCCATCGATTGCGCTCGCAACCTGGCTTCCATCGACGATTTTTTCCGGGATGCCGCACTGGTTGGCAGTTGTTTTTGCGGCGCTCTTGTTCGTCGGCGTCGCAGCCAGCGTGGTTTCTTACCTCCTGGTGTTTGTCATCGGCTTTGTGATGATCGCAAGCGCCCATCCGGACGTAACGCTCTATCCGTTCTTGCTCCTCGCGATTTACGAATCGCGGGGTGCAGGCGTCCTTTCGATCGATCAAATGATCGGGCAGTGGATGGAAAAGAACATCCTGTTTGACCGTGACTACTCCGAGATTCCGGATCGCTGGCCTCATGTCGTTGTGATTGGAGCGGGTTTTGGCGGTTTGGCTGCGGTCGAGCGTCTCAAGCGTTTGCCTGTGCGGATCACATTGATCGACAAGCGCAATTACCACCTGTTTCAGCCGCTGCTCTATCAAATCGCGACCGCGACCCTGAACCCTGCTGATATCGCCACGCCTATCCGCAGTCTGTTTCGGCCAGATGGCAATGTGCGCGTTTTGAAAGGAGAGGTTCACGGCATCGATAGTGAAGCGAAGACCGTGACTTATGGCGACGAGCAAACACTTCAATACGATAAGCTGGTTGTCGCGACAGGAGCTTCACACAGTTATTTCGGGCGCGATGAATGGGGCGAGTTCGCTCCGGGTCTGAAGACAATAGAAGATGGTGTCGCGGTTCGTGCCTCAATTCTCAACGCTTTCGAGCAAGCCGAAGCCTGCGATGATGAGGAGCGGATCAAGCGCTTGCTCACTTTCGTTGTTGTTGGGGCAGGACCCACAGGCGTGGAATTGGCAGGGGCCATAGCCGAGCTCGCCAAGCTCAGCGTTGAACGTGAGTTCCGAGCCGTTGATCCAGCGAGTGCGAGGGTGATCCTGGTGCAATCTGGCAGCTGCATATTGCCTTCATTCCCGGAAGAACTCTCTGCAAAGGCGCATGCATCGCTGGCGAAGCTCGGCGTCGAGGTTCGTACGGGCGGCAGGGTAACCGATATTGCCGATCAGCACGTGCGAATTGATGACGGAACCCTGATCGAAACTGAAACTGTGCTGTGGGCGGCTGGCGTCACCGCTTCGCCAGCGGCGCGATGGCTGGATGCAGAAAGCGACAGATCAGGCCGGATAATCGTCGATCACCAGTTGCGCGTGAAGGGCCAGAAGGATGTCTACGCTATCGGCGACACCGCTGGCAGCATGGCATGGGATGGCAACCCCGTTCCTGGCCTTGCTCCGGCGGCAAAGCAAGCGGGCTTTTATGTTTCGCGAGTGGTCGAGGCAGAATTGCTGGACAAGGATTGCCCGGGGCCGTTTGAATACAAGCACCAAGGGAGCCTCGCGACGATAGGGCGAAAGTCGGCAGTGGCGGATTTCGGGCGCTTCAGACTGTCAGGATCGGTTGCCTGGTGGCTTTGGGGCCTTGTCCATGTCGGGTTTCTTACAGGAGCAAGAAATCGCCTGACTGTTGTGATCAATTGGGGGTGGAGCTTTTTTGCGAAGCATTCCGGCGTTCGCCTGATCACGGACCGTGTGTAGTTTCAGATCAAGCCTTTCGCTCGCAGGCTGACGTGTCCTTCGCGACCGATAATCACATGATCATGCACGGTCACACCAAGCAGTCTTCCCGCTTCGGCGATCCGTGAGGTGATCTGTATATCCGCTCGGCTGGGTTCGGGGCTTCCACTTGGGTGATTATGCACGAGGATCAAAGCGCTGGCACCCAGATCAAGAGCGCGGCGGATCACCTCACGCGGATGGATTGAGGCCTCGTCGATCGAACCATCGCCAACATGATGATCGTCTATCAGCCGGTTCTTGGTGTCGAGATACAACACCCGAACACGCTCGACCGTTAAATGCGCCATGTCGATGGCGAGATAGTCCAGCAATGATTGCCAGGAACCAAGGACCGGTTTCTGCTCCACTTCGTTGCGAGCCATGCGTCTGGCGGCGATTGAGACGATTTTGAGGGCAGCCGCGCTTGTTTCGCCGACACCCTTTACCCGTTGCAGAGCGGAAGGATCCGCATTGAGAACGCCTGCTAGTGAGCCAAATTGCTTGATGAGTTCTTTGGCAACTGGCTTTGTGTCGCCCTGCTTTATGGCTGCAAACAGCAGATATTCCAGCACTTCGTAGTCCGCAAGCGCTTCCGCGCCGCCTTTCAGCATACGGCTACGCAGCCGCGCCCGATGGCCAACACCCGCAGCTTTACCCGAATCGGATCCAGACTCGCTCTTTGGCCGATCCTGTCCGCCGAAGTCGAAAGTGTCGTCTGCCTGCGACATTGACCCCTCTGCCAACGCATTTCCCGTCAACGTTCATTGCCTTTACAGAGCGATACGCGCAAGTGTGGGAGACTATGGCAGCAGCCGAGCAGGATCGATCAGCGAACATGCCGGAAGAGGTGCAATCCCGCAGCCTCTGGCCGAAGCGGTGGCGTTGGCGGATCGCGCTCGCGGCGCTTTGTGCCATCCTTTTGATGCTCCTTGTCACGTGGCTCAATCGCGAGACCATCGCTGGCAATGTGATTGATGATCAGCTCGATCAACTCGGACTCGAAGCCACATATGATGTCGCATCGATTGGACCACAGCGGCAAGTGATCGAAAACCTGGTCATCGGCGATCCTGATGCACCCGATCTGACAGCCACCCGCGTGTCCGTCGAGATTGACTATGGGCTGATCAGCGCAGGGGTAGGCCAGATCGAAGTTGAAGGCGCTAGGATTTTTGGCAGCCTTCGTGATGGTCAACTGAGTCTCGGTTCACTCGATCCGGTCTTGTTTGCTGAAACCGATGAGCCGGCGGCGCTGCCGAACATCGATGTTCGGGTGATCGATGCGCGTGGACGGATTGCCAGCGATTTTGGAGTGATCGGGCTGAAGCTGGATGGTGAAGGGTTGTTAAGCGATGGCTTCGCTGGAAAGCTCGCCGCGACAGCGCCAGGTGTGACCACTGGAGAATGCTCTGCTGAGGCAGCTACACTCTATGGTGATCTCACGACACCCGGCGGCGTGCCGAGGTTTTCTGGTCCAGTGCGGTTGCGCGACGCCGAGTGCAGCGGTGCTTTTCTCTCGAGCGCAGATATTGCCGCTGATCTGGCTATTGATCCGAGCTTCACGGCAGTCGACGGCAATTTTGATCTCGTGGCATCCGGACTGAGTGGCTTTGATGCCTCGAGTGACGCCATCAGCGGGACAGCCGATCTGACCTGGCGCGACGGTGAGCTTGCATTCCAGCATGATCTCATCGCTGAAATCATCACAACACCCTTCGGCGCGCTTGATCAGTTGGCGGTAGATGGAATGTTGCGTTCCTCCGCCGACCCGGTGCGCAGTGATTGGAGCGCAAGGATCGAAGGTGAGGGCGTTTCATTGGCGCTGGAAGAATCGGCTCTACAGGCTGCAAAAGCCGGAGCGGAAGGCACTCTAATCGAACCGCTTCTGATCAAACTCGAACAAAATCTGGCACGTAATGCTGAGGGCGGTCGCATTGCTGCCGATTTGACAGTGCGACAATCTGAAGACGGGATCACCGCAATCGTCCCGGAAGGCAGATTGCGCGCCAGCTCAGGCGAGACATTGATAGCCGTTTCACGGTTGAGCTGGGGTACCAATGGGCGACTGGCCGCTAATGTGTCGACTGGGGGAGACGGGCTTCCGCAGATCAATGGGCGCATGGAGCAGGTCGATAGGGGCGGGCTCGCGCTCAGACTGCAAATGGAGGAATACCGCGCTGGCGATGATCGGCTGGCTGTGCCTCAGCTCATGGTTCGCAGCGGCCCTGGCGGCTCCATAGTCTTTGATGGCTTGATCGCGGCAAGCGGCGCAATTCCCGGAGGATCGGTTGAAGGTCTGCAACTTCCGTTGGAAGGATCACTCTCTCCAACAGGCGCCGTGACCGTTGGGAACAGTTGCACTCGCCTCCGTTTCGCTAGCCTATCCTATTTCGAAGCCTCGCTTGATGGGCAGACGCTTTTATTGTGTCCGGAAGCGGGCGAACCAATCCTCGAATATTCCGATTCGGTCGAGGTTGCAGCGCAGACAGGTCCATTGGCCCTTAGCGGAGAACTGGGTGGCTCCCCGCTTGTCCTTGAAGCCGCTTCTGCCACGATGAGTTACCCAGGCACATTCGCATTGGAGGCACTCAACGCGGTGATCGGATCTGATGGCAACGCTGTACGCCTGACAGCGGCAGAAGCGTTCGGGTCTTTCGATGAAGTGATCAACGGCACGTTTGCGGGCGCAACCGCCAGGCTTGATCTGGTGCCGCTTGATGTTGACGAGGCCGCAGGTGCGTGGCGATACGAAGATAGTGTCCTGCTGGTGGATGAGGGCGCTTTCCGTCTTACGGAACGCACCGATCCCGGCGTTTTGGCGCGGTTTGAGCCGCTCTTCGCTCGCGGTGCTACACTCACCCTAAATGGCAGTGATTTGACCGCTCAGGCAGCTTTGCATGAGCCATCTACTGACAGATTGATAACAAGTGTCGATATCGGTCACGATCTGGGCAGCGGGGCAGGGCGCGCTTTGCTTGAAGTGCCAGCCCTTTCGTTTGATGAGGCTTTGCAGCCTGATCAACTTACGTACCTGGCCAGCGGTGTGATCGCCGATGCGGCTGGAGTCATATCGGGGAACGGGCTTGTTGAATGGACCGCTGATGATCTGACAAGCGCGGGCAGCTTTACGACGGAGCGCTTCGACTTTGCGGCCGCATTCGGGCCGGTCAGTTCGGTCCGTGGCACCATGAGTTTCTCCGACCTGCTAGGTATGACGACTGCACCTGGTCAGGTGCTAGAAGTTGGATCGGTCAACCCCGGCATTGAGGTCTTGAGCGGGCGGATTGTCTATCAGCTGCGTGATGGTCAGGTGCTTGAAGTCGCTGATGCTCGCTGGCCCTTCATGGGCGGCGAATTGATCTTGCGACCGGTGACGCTCGATTACGGTGAAACGGGCGGGCAGCGCTACATTTTCGAGCTGATCGGGCTCGATGCGGCGACTTTCGTAACCCAAATGGAGCTGACGAACCTCGGCGCAACCGGCAAGTTTGATGGCACGATCCCGGTTGTGTTCGACACAATCGGAAATGGCCGCGTTGAAGGGGGCTTGCTTATCTCGCGGCCGCCGGGCGGCAATGTCGCTTACATTGGCGAGCTTACCTATGAAGACCTGGGTGCGATGGGGAATTATGCGTTCCAATCGCTGCGATCGGTCGATTATTCGCAAATGAGCGTTGGCCTGAACGGAGATCTCGCCGGCGAAATCATCACGAACCTCCAGTTTGACGGAATTAGTCAGGGGCAGGGTGCGAGCCAGAATTTTGTCACCCGACAGATCGCCAAGTTGCCCATTCGGTTCGAGATCAACGTGCGGTCCGAGAACTTCTATGAACTTTCCACCGTGGTTCGGTCATTCTTTGATCCGGAGTTTCTGGGGAATCCCGTCGACCGAGGCCTGTTCAACACGCAGGACGGCGCACTTGTGCCGATCAACCCGAATCCGGTTCCGCCTCCAGTGGAATCTGGTGACGAGAATGGCGCAGCTATGCGGCCTGATGAATCAGCCGTTCAACCTCCCGAAAGCGAGGAAATGCAATGATACCCACGAAATTGACCCAATTCCCCTGCGCTGTCACAAGCCAGAAGAGAAAATGGCGGGGGGAAATGGTGCCAAAAACCGGATTGATAGGGGCAGGGGTCGCAACACTTCTGACAGGCTGCATAAACGTGGCTGCACCAGAAGAACCGATTGTGATCGAGCTCAATATCAACATCCGGCAGGAAGTGATTTATCGGCTAGCGGATGATGCTGCCAACACGATTGATGAGAATGCGGACATCTTCTGACCCGCAATTGTGTCTCTCGTGCGAAGGGGAATAAGAATGACAAATATGCGCCAACTCCTGATCGTCGCTGCTGCTGGAGCAGTTGCACTTGGAACGGTCGCTGCACCCGCGATGGCGCAGCGCGATCCTGCCTACGCTGCTGCACGGGCCAATGGCACGGTTGGTGAAAAGCCAGACGGTTATCTGGGGATTGTCGGCCAGGCGACGCCGGCCCTGCAGCGCTTGGTCGATGACATCAATATCAAGCGTCGCGCTGTGTATTCTCGCAAGGCGAGAGAAAACAGCGCAACGCTTGAGGCATATTCGCTGACGGCAGGCTGTCAGGCCATTGCGCGCACTGTTCCGGGCGAGAAGTATCAAACGCCCGCCGGAGAATGGATGACCCGCGGCAGCGCACCGCCGGTACGTGATCCAAGGTGCCCCTAAGGAGTCTTCGCTTTCGCACGCCATCCGGCGTGCGATTTCCTAGGGCCTGACGGCCCTGCGGACGCCAATTCGGGCTTGCGGCTGCTATTCAGCCATGCTCCGCGAAAAATACAGTGAGGCTGCGCAGTTTCGACGCCGCAGGCGTCGCAAGGGCGACCGCCCGCCCGCAGCGACGCGATCTTTGATCGCATGAGCGAGGAGATCGCATCGCGGATGCGATGCGGACAACAAATACTCCGGCGCTTGAGGGCGCAATAACAACCAACCCAGATGCGGAAAACGAAAGACTCTCCGCGCAAACTGCACATCGCTACCATTGACTTGGAATTACCCCCCTTCTAAGGGGACCGCGCCCTCGGCGGGCACATCATTGCGCGTGCCTTGAATTCCGGCTTAAGGAGCATGGCATGAGCGAAGAGAAGCCCGCACGGGAACCCATCGCCGAGGATGCGCGGATCGACGCGCTCGAAGAGCGGCTAAAAGCCGCACGCGAGCGCGAAGAAGAGCGTAACCGGCCAACGGTACAGGGTGTTGATGCGAACTATCGCAGCGGCAACGCGGTACTGGCGGTCTTGATCGGCGGGATTCTCGGCGGAAGTGTGATTGGCTACGCGTTTGATGCGCTGGTCGGGACCACGCCCTGGGGTCTGTTGGTTGGTCTGTTCCTCGGAATAGCGGCCGCCTTCAGGAACATTATTCGCGCGGCAAACACACGCCCTGAGGATCAGGAATAGATCCATGATCAGGGCGCGTTTTTTGTAAGATATCTAGGGATCTCACGATCGTGGCAGCCGAACAGGGCAAAGTCGATCCGATGAAGCAGTTCCAGATCGAACCATTGTTTGGTTCGGGTGGCTGGGAAGTGGCTGGCTTCAACATCGCGTTCACCAACTCCGCATTGTGGATGGCCATTACGGTCGTTCTGCTGTGGATTTTCGTCGCTGGCGGCATGAAGCGTGAGCTTGTGCCCGGCCGCTGGCAGATGGCAGTCGAAACGATGACAGGCTTCATCGATGACATGCTGGAAGCCAATGTAGGCAAGGAAGGGCGCAAATATGTGCCTTACATCTTCAGCTTGTTCATGTTCATCCTGTTCGCCAACCTTCTGGGGCTTGTGCCGCTGGGTCTGATTCCGGGCGTGCACCCCTTTACATTCACTAGCCATTTCACTGTGACCGGCGTTCTTGCCGTGATGAGCTTTTCGATCGTGCTTATCGTTGGCTTTTGGAAGCATGGCTTGAAGTTCTTCAGCCTGTTTGTGCCGCATGGCACGCCTCTGTGGCTAATGTGGCTGATCCCGGTGATCGAGCTGATCTCGTTCCTGGTACGCCCATTCAGCCTCGCCTTGCGTCTTTTCGTCGCGATGATGGCGGGCCACGTACTGCTCAAGGTGCTTTCGAGTTTTGTTATCGACAGCGTCAACGCAGGACCGGTCCTTGGCGGTTTGATCGGTATTCCAAGCTTCACCTTGATGATCGCAATCAGCGCTCTCGAAATCCTGGTCGCTGGCATCCAGGCCTATGTTTTTGCACTGCTTACGTCGCTGTACATCAACGACGCAGAGCATCTCCACTAAGTTTCTCAACTTACCAATCCAACAGATTTGAATTCAAAGGAGTTTTTCAAAATGGAACCTGAAGCAGCCAAGCTCATCGGTGCAGGTCTTGCAGCAATCGGTGCCGGCCTTGCCGCTACCGGTGTGGGTAACGTGTTCGGTTCGTTCCTCGAAAGCGCTCTGCGCAATCCGGGCGCGGCTGACGGTCAACAGGGTCGCCTCTTCATCGGCTTCGCCGCTGCCGAACTTCTCGGCCTGCTGGCGTTCGTGGTCGCGATGATCCTGATTTTCGTCGCCTAACCCAATTGAATGCGCGGGACCGGCAAATAACGGCCGGTCCCCGCGCGTTCGCTATTTCAGACTGCCAGCCTTCAGACCCCAAAGGCGGAAGCGCATATGCCACAGATAGCTCAACTTGCTGAAACCTACTCCAGCCAGATTTTCTGGTTGCTGGTATTTTTTGGCATCACCTTTTTCCTCATCGGGCGGGGCATGGTCCCCAAGGTGATGAGCACCGTCGACATGCGTGACAAGCAGATCGCTGATGATCTGGCTGCGGCTCAAGCGGCCCGCGATGCGGCGGACAGTCAGGAAGAGGCTTGGCGCGAGCGGGAAAACGAGAATCGCGCTGCTGCCCAGGGGTTAATCGCTGAAGCGAAAGCGAAAGCCTTGGCGAGCTTCTTTTCCGTATTCGCCGAGGC
>JBCBHD010000074.1:0-11751 GCA_038526115.1 Pseudomonadota bacterium
TGCGCCGAACAGGCCCGTAATAACCTTGGCACCCCAGAAGCTCATCTGACCCCAAGGCAGAACGTAGCCCATGAACGCGGTCGCCATCATCAGCAGGAAGATCACCACACCCAGCAGCCAGATCATCTCGCGTGGTGCTTTGTAGGAAGAGTAATACAGGCCACGGAAAATGTGCATGTAAATGACAATGAAGAAGAAACTCGCGCCGTTGGCGTGTGCATAGCGCATCAACCAACCGGAGTTCACATTGCGCATAATGTGCTCAACGGTGCCGAAAGCGACTTCTGTGTTGGCCGCATAGTGCATGGCAAGCACGACACCGGTAACGATCTGAACCACGAGGAAGAAACCGGCAAGCACGCCGAAATTCCACATGTAGTTGAGATTGCGTGGCACCGGATAGCCGGCTCCGACGGCATTATAAACCAATCGCGGAAGCGGCAGCTTCTCGTCCACCCACTTGGTGAAACCGGTTTGCGGCTCGTACTGCTTTGCCCAGGCGAAACTCATAGCGTTCTCTCGAAAATTATCAGCGTTACAGCGGTATAGCTCAGATCAGATACGGACGATCATCCGACCCGGATGGTGCTCTCAGTCGTAAATTCGAATTCCGGAACTTCGAGGTTGGTCGGCGCAGGACCTTTGCGGATCCGTCCGGCAACATCGTAGTGTGAACCGTGGCAAGGGCAGAAATAACCGTTGTACTCGCCCTTGTTCTCTCCTTCGGCGGCACCCAGAGGCACACAGCCGAGGTGGGTGCAAACGCCCAACGTTACCAGAATGGCTTCATTGCCTTCTTTGGTGCGATCAGCGAGTGTCTGCGGATCGCGCATGTCAGCGCCGTCATCAGCTTTCGCCGCAGCGATCTCGTCGTCTGTCAGACGCTTTACAAACAAAGGCTGCTTGCGGAACACGGCTTTGATGCTCTGGCCCGGCTGGATGGCCGATACATCAACATCCGTGGTGCTCTCTGCCAGAACGTCAGCGGAAGGTGCCATCTGGCTGACCAAGGGGAACAAGACGAATACTCCGCCAACACCAGCGGTGCTGATCGCCGCAATATGAATCCAATCGCGACGACGAACGCCGTCCTCATTGTTCATTTCTGCTGTGGTAGCCCCGTTTGAAGCCATCGTTCTTTACCCTGCTCGTATTGCCACGCTGGATAAGCGCCATCATGGCATCGTGTTGAAAAATCCCTCGCCGGCGTGATGGGATTGCCCTTAACTGTGTTAGCCTTTGAACCAATCCGAACGACAAGGCCGCCCTTCATCAAATCCCGGCGCGGCGCACATAACCGCTATATTCCTTAAGTCCAACTGTCTTTTGAGCACCCAATGTTCGCTTTGCCGCAAGCCCCCATTGAGCCGCTCTCTCAACCCAGCGCTATCAGGCTGATTTGACGGCCATAGTTCGGCTCGCCGCTGAACACGGCTCGTCTGTAGGAATAGTAACGCTCAGAAAGAGAGAAAGTATCCCGACCGAGGTCGAAAATTTCACTCACGCCAGAAAGCTTCAATTTTTCAGCGATGTATCCCGGCAGATCAAAGTGCCAACGGTCTGAACCATCCCGCTGCGGCGCCGGATTGAAGTGAATCGCGTCGGCAGCTGAAAAATGGCTGCGGAATGGAGCATCGACTTCATAGCTTTCCTGAGAAATCGTCGGGCCGATCGCGGCTGCGATATTCTCTCGTGTCGCGCCAAGCGCCTCCATCGCCGCAACCGTATTCTCCAAAATTCCACCATGCGCCCCACGCCAGCCCGCATGGGCAGCGCCGATCACGCCTGCTTTCCTGTCGGCAAACAACACCGGACCGCAGTCAGCAGTGACGACGCCCAACGCAACTCCTCGTTCGGTCGTCACCACCGCATCGCCGGTTGGACGGCCTTCCGCCACATCGCTCCACGGTTCTGAAACAGCAATAACATCCGCAGAATGCACTTGGTGGGGCGTAACGATGCACGATCCCGCTACTAATGCGTCGGCTGCCTCAGCCCGCGCCGCCGACACCTGCACGGCATCGCCGGGCCCGCCATATCCGTATTGGTGCTCACCACCGCCATGGCCGAAAAAGCCATGCGGAATGTTGGTGAGCGTTTCAGCCCGTTCGATATCGAAGTCAGCCATCAAGACTGCGTGAGACCTGCTCGGACGTATCGCGCGACAATCCGTCTGTGGCTGCAATCCGTTCAAGTTCTGATTTCATCAAAGCCGCCCGCCCCGGTTCGATCCTGCGCCACTTGCCAAGTGGCGAAACAAATCGCGCCGCGGTTTGCGGATTGATTGGATCCAATGCCAGAATGAGATCAGCGATCATTCGATATCCAGCGCCGTTGGCGGCATGGAAGCCCTGAGGATTGCCTGCAAACGCCATGTAAAGCGAGCGAACACGGTTCGGATTGTTCAGTGTAAACTCCGGATGCTCTGCCAAAGCTTGAACCTGATTGATAACATCCGGGTGAAGCGACAGCGCCTGCAGCGTAAACCACTTGTCGATCACGAGGGCATTGCCGTCATAACGCTGGAAAAATGCCTCAAGCTTGTCCTCACGGGACGGCACTTCCAATCCGCAGAGCACCATCAGAGCGCCCTGACGATCTGTCATATTGTCGGCTTTGTCGAACTGGTGAGCAGCCAGCGTCGCTGCCTTCGCCGGATCGGATGCCGCCAGATAGACCAGAACCTGCGTCTTGACCTTCCGCGCTCCGCGCCCGGCTGCATCTTCAAACCCGATCTTTGCCGCACGATCGTAAAGGGCTTCAAATTCAGGAGCGAGATTGCGCCCAATCGCAGCCTTCAGCGCTTCGCGCTGCTCGTGAATCGCACCAGGATCAGCCTTCCGATCGCCTGTCGCCATCGCTTCGAACAAATAGGTTTCGCTGGGCAACATCAGCAATTCACCGCGCATGGCATCTTCGAGCGCTTCGTCTGTCAGGATTGCGCGAAATGCTTCGACAAGTGCGGCCTCACCATCGTCACCGCCATTGCCGCACGCGGCGTCAACAAGGTGGCTGACCGCCAACTCCTGTAGGGCTTCGTACCGTGCGAACGGATCATCATCTTGCGCTGCCAGAAACACCAAATCGGCGCGATCGAGCTGCCTATCAATAATGACCGGAGCCGTGAATCCGCGGTTGATCGAGACTACTGGATCGCCGCCGCAGAGCGGCAGGCCGAACACCTCTTCAGCCTTATTGAGTATAATCAGGTGCTCCTCGCCCATCGCGCCCGTTGCACGCGAATGCACGGCAATGCGCAGCGGAATCGGCATCGGTTCCTTGTCAGGCTGGCCGGGTGTCGGCGGGACGGTCTGCGATACACGGAGCTTGAGTGTGTCTCCGACAACCTGCTGCGAAACCCGCACGGTTGGTGTGCCTGCCTGACGATACCAATTGCGGAATTGAGCAAGGTCCAGATCAGCGCCGTCTTCGATCGATCTGATGAAGTCCTCACAGGTGGCGGCTTCACCATCGTGCCGCTCAAAATAAAGATCGGTACCAGCGCGGAACCGTTCGACACCGCTCATCGATCGCATCATGCGGATGACTTCAGCACCCTTATTGTAGACAGTCGCGGTGTAGAAGTTGCTGATCTCGCGATAACTGTCAGGCCGGATCGGATGAGCCAGCGGCCCGGCATCTTCGGGGAACTGCGCCGCGCGCAAAATCCGGACATCTTCAATACGCTTCACTGCCTGACCGCGCATGTCCTGCGAGAACATCTGATCGCGCAGCACGGTGAAGCCTTCTTTCAGACTCAACTGGAACCAGTCGCGGCAGGTAATCCGGTTGCCGGACCAGTTGTGAAAATATTCATGCGCAATCACGCCCTCGACTGCATCGAAATCAGCATCAGTCGCGGTGTCGGGATCAGCCAGGACATACTTCGTGTTGAAGACGTTCAGCCCCTTGTTCTCCATCGCGCCCATGTTGAAATCGCTGACTGCAACAATGTTGTAGAGATCGAGATCGTATTCACGCCCGAAGGTCTCCTCGTCCCACTGCATCGACCTGTGGAGGGATTCAAGGGCGTGATCGGTGCGATTCAAATCTTCCTTGCGGACCCAGATGTTGCACTCAACTTCACGTCCCGACATTGTCGTGAACGGGCCGGAATTGGCAACAAGATCGCCGGCTACCAGAGCGAAGAGATAGGACGGTTTGGGCCACGGATCGTGCCAGAAAGCGAAGTGCTGTCCATCCTCGCCTCTGCCTGAATCTTCGAGATTGCCGTTGCATAACAAGATCGGAAATTGCTCCAGCGAACCACGCATAAGCACCGAATAGGTCGACAACACATCGGGGCGGTCGGGGAAGAACGTGATGCGGCGAAAGCCCTCGGCCTCGCACTGCGTGCACAGCATCCCGTTCGAGGCATAAAGGCCCATCAATGTGGTGTTTGAGCTGGGGTCAATCTGCGTCTCGATCATCACCTCATGGCTTGCACCGCTCAGAGTCAAAACAAGGTCAGCGCCGTCCATCGCGTAGTCATTGACCGCTGCGCCATCGACGGTAACGCCAACGGGCTTAATACCATCCCCATTCAATCGGAGTTCGTTCGAAGGCTCGGCAGCGGGATTGCGTTCGACGTGCAGCGTAGCCTGAACCCGCGTCTTTTCGAGATCAAGATCGAACACCAGCCCAGTTTTGGAAACCAGCCAGGCAAAGGGCGTGTAGTCCTCTCGCAAAATCACCGGCGGTTCGGCTGGCGTCGGAGCGGCATCCGCCAGTTCGGGGTTGCCTTCGGGGTTCGTCGGTGTGGTTGCGATATCCATAGACTGTTCGATTTAGATTGATTTGGCCCTGCGTCCAGCGCCACTACACGCTGCATGGCACGAATGTTCATTTTTGGTCTTGGCTACACTGCGCAACGAATTGCAGCGAGCCTGCGTTCCCTTGGCTGGGAAATCGATGCCACCGGTAGCGCAGGTACCGTTGATTTCTCCGACGATACGGCAGTGCGCGAAGCCCTTGGTGGATGCATTCACGTGCTGTCTTCGGTTCCGCCCGACCGCCAGACTGGACAAGACGATGTGCTTGAACGCTATGGCGAAGATATCGCAGGCAAGCGGCTCGGCTATCTGTCTTCAACGGGAGTCTATGGCGACCAGAAGGGAGCCTGGGTCGACGAAAGCTCACCCACAGGAGTGGGCCGCAGAAACGCCCGAACCGAAGCCGATGCGCGCTGGATGGCTATGGAAGCGCGCGTGTTTCGCTTACCGGGAATCTACGGCCCGGGCCGCAGCGCTTTGGACCGGGTGCGCGATGGCAGAGCGCGCCGCATAGATCTGCCCGGACAAGTGTTCAGCCGGGTTCATGTTGATGATATCGCCAGCGGTGTCGTCGCCGCGTTCAGGCAAGACGCGCCGCCGGGGGCGTACAACCTCGGCGATGATCTGCCGGCCAGTGGAAACGCTGTGACCGAGCATGCTTGCCGGTTGCTGGGCATTGAGCCTCCACCTCTGGAAACGCTGGAGAAAGCGAATCTCTCTGAAATGGCTCGTGGGTTTTATTCGGAGAACCGCCGCGTCGCGAATGGCAAGGCGAAGCGGGTTCTCGATTGGCGACCTCAATACCCGACCTATGTCGAAGGTCTAGCGTCTCTTCTTTAGCTGCGGGCGGTTATCTCTTCTGCTTTGACCGCAGCGCCAGAACCATTCCGATCACCGCAAGGACCATTCCGCCAATTGTAAGGCCGGTCCATCGATAATCCTCAAACAGAGTTGAGATCAGCATCGCGACCGAGATTGTCAGGATCGAATTGTAGGCTGTGCGGCCCGCCCCAATTTCGCGCACGAGATTGTAGTGCAGCGGGAACGTCACCACCGATCCGATCAGCGCCAGATACACAATGCCCGCCCAAAACTCCGGCTTGGTGGGGAACTGAGGCGGCCCAGCGGTCAATGCTGCAAAACCCAGATCGAAGATTGTGCCATAGAGCATCGCCCACGCCAGCAGGCTGACCATCGGAACACCGCGGCCAGTGGGGTTCGCTTGAATGACATTGGCGACCGAGGCTGCGAGAATGCCCAACAACGCGAGCCCGATACCAAGCGCCACATTGCCACCAATCACACCCGCATCGGGATTGGCCTGCCATTCGTGGATCAGCAGCAACGAGACGCCAACAATCGCCACAGCGCTGCCAATCAGAAATCCGCCCTGCACACGCTCGCCAAGAAAGATCCGTCCGAAGATCGCGTTAGGCACCATCAACAGGCCGAACATCATCGCAACAATGCCGGATGTGACGTAAAGTTCTGCATGATAGACGAACAGGAAATTGCCGCTGAACTGGAAGATGCCGACCAAGCCAGCCAGCCTGTGTTCCGGCCCGGTCAGCGCAAGCCTTCGTTTCATCAGCAATGCGACTAGGAACAACGCCGGAGTGGCAAGCGCAAACCGATAGAATACCGACCACGCCGCAGGGACACCATCAATCTGCCCCGTGATAACATACCACGTCGACCCCCAGATCGAGCCGGTGAGCAGAAACGGAAGGATAACCCTCCAGTTGAGCATGGAACTTTGGGATGCGCTCACAGCCCGGAAATGGCCTTTCCAAGCGCGACGGCATCGTCTTCACGCGTATCCCAGGCGGTCACGAAACGGGCGGCGTCTTCCCCCCATTCATAGAAGTCAAAGCCCTGCCCACGCAGTTGATCGCGCTCAGTCGCCGTCAGCCGCACAAACAGTTCGTTCGCTTCGACCGGATGCATCAGCCGATCGGCACACCCATTCGCAATATCCTGCGCCGCTGCGTTGGCGTGCCGCGCGTTTTTGAGCCAAAGATCTCCTTCGAGCATCGCAAGGATCTGGGCGGCCAGATAGCGGCCTTTGCACTGCAGATGTCCGGCACGCTTGCGGCGATACTTGACCAGATCGGCCTGGGCCGGATCGAACAGCACCACCGCTTCGGCACCCATTCCGCCATTCTTGATGAAGCCAAACGCAAGACTGTCGACAGGGCCGGCAGCAACCGAGGCAGACCCCCCAAGAAATGCTGCGGCATTGGCGAAGCGCGCACCATCCATATGCAAACCAAGGCCGCGCTGTTTGGCGAAAGCGCTCAAGGCCGCCAGTTCATCAGCCGTGTAGCTGCAACCGTATTCGCTTGCCTGGGTGATGGCGATCGCGTGCGGCTGGACCTGATGCACATCGTCACGGATCGGATCGATCAGTTCTGCGATTCCATCTGGCGTCAGTTTTGCGCTCTCCCCCCCACACAGCATGAGTTTCGCACCGTGGAGATAAAAACCCGGAGCGCCACCTTCATCGACTTCGATATGCGCTTCTTCGTGGCACACCACACCGCCGTGAGGCTGGCACATCGTCGCCAGCGCAAGACAATTGGCAGAGGTTCCCGTCGCGACCCACAATGCCGCGCATTCCCGTCCGAACAGTTCGGCGAAACGCGCATCGAGTTCGGCCGATAAGGCGTCGCCATCATAGGGACTGTCGGCGGTATCGGCGGCGCGCATCGCTTCCCAGACCTTGGGATGAACCGGGGCCGCATTGTCGGAAAGGAATGGCTTGGTCGATGTCATCGCCTCGCCTCTATCGCACGCGTCGCGCTTGGCAAGCGAGGTGATGCCTTTTTTGACGTTGGGCCTAACCAGATTCCAGCTGCGAGAAATCGGTCGTCGCGATAGTCTGCATGACTTCGCGGCGAAGTGCACGCGCCCGCTCTATTGGCACGCCGGAAATATGGAACTCACCGCCCGCCTGCCCGAAATGCACCGTAGCGTAGCCGCGTCTCCGAGCAATCGGCCCTTGCGTAATCTCGACCGAGTGCAGTTTCAAACGGGTCGCGATCTGGCTGTTGGGTGCGAAGATTCCAGACCGCGCCATCACCTGTTCGCCGTCAATCGCATGGCGCTGTATATGCCAGGAATACAATGCAGCCAGCGCGCTGATCGCGGCCAGCACCAGAGCCACAGAAACCGCGAACGGCGTCCATTCGCTAAGATAAAATGACGTACCCACACCCGCGGCGACGGCGGCAAACAGGAAAAACAAGCTGTCAACAATCGCGCTGTCGGTCCGGTATTTCTTGCTCGCACGGTGCCAATCAGCGTCTTCTCCGGGGAGATGAAACCCGGCTTCGGTCACAATCGGTTCAATCTCTTCCAGTTGCGCAAACGGGGCGACGACATGGTTGGCAGCGCCGGAATCCTGCGCGAGGCTGACGACGCGCAAATTGTGCCATCCGAACCGATAACGCAGAAGGCCTGTGCCAATCTTGAGGCCCTGCACTCGGTGAACCGGCATCACTACATCGGTTTTCGTGAACAGGCCGCGCCTTCTGCGAAAGCCTCGCTCTGTCCGCTCCAGCAGAAAACCCCATTCGCGGGTGAAGGTGCGAACGAGCCCTGTGACCGATCCAACGATCAGAAACACAGCCACGCCTGCGACCACGCTGAAAAACTGAGCGTAAGACCCAAGACTGGCCAGCACAGCGCCCTGCTCGGATAGCCACCCTTCCCACAATTCGGGATCCCAGATTTCAAAATCGATGAATGTATCAGCATACTGGAACAGACCAGCGAGCACAGCAAACGCGGCAAGCGAGAATTCAAACGTGCCGAAAATGAAAAGGCGCCTCACATCCATTGCGAAAAGCGGTCTGGCATCACTTTGGTCGCTAACCGTTACGGCCTGCTCGCCACCGGCTTCTGCGCTTTCGGCGGTCCCTTCGCGCCGAGTCCGAACCAGTTGCCGCAGCCGTTCACCCTCTTGCTGCGAGAGGTAAGTGAGGCTCAAATCCTCCCCGCCGCCAGCGCCGGTTTCAAACTTTACGATCACCAATCCGAACAGTCGCGGCAGTAACGGCTCTTCAAGGCTTACATCTTGAATGCGCTCATAAGGCACCGATCGCGCGGACCTGCTGAGCACTCCACTTTCGACACGAATATCCTGATCACCGACCGTGTATGTCAGCCGTTTCCAGCCGAGATAGGCAAAAGCGAAGTTGATGCCGATGATCGCAATGACAGCCGGTATGGCGAACATCAGAAGGTCGCTGACCTTGCCATCATCAAGGATCGTGAAAGATGCGATCCCAAGAGGTATGACAAGCTGCGAGAGTATCGAAAGCCCGCGCACAATGAAGCTCTTTGGATGCGTGCGAAGCGCTTGCGCAACGGGATTGCCCATTGCCGCTGCCTCCGCAGGCTCGCTCTGTAGCATTTCGTTCACAGGCTCTCACGCTTGATGTGTGCCCGGATTTCCTCGCGCATGTCGTTCGCCAGATCCTTTTGCAGACCCGGCAGATTTACCGATGCGTTATGGTTGCCTGCGGTGTGGAGCGTCAGTGTTGCGATATCGAAAAACCGCTCGATAGGACCCTGATCTACATCGATATGCTGCACCCGGCCGAATGGAACGATAGTGTCCGAACGCCACCAAATGCCGCGCACCACTCGCAGTTGGTCGGGGCTGATATTGTAGCCACGAGCCATAAAACGGCGCCCGGGTATGCGAAAAATCAGCAGCGCGGCGATCAAAAGAACCGGCCCTGCGATCACACCGGGCGGAATCAATCCGTTTTCACCCAGTGCCGCTTCGAGAATGAGAGCAACCACCAGAAACGGAACAGCGATGATTGTCGCCTGAACTCGCAGTGCAGATTTGTAGTTCGGATGAACCTTGGTCAGTTCGCCGTCCGGGTCTTCGGTATTGATCGTATCCATACTGCCTTAGATGAGCAACACAGCAGCGCTAAGCAAGCTCTAACCGCGCTGATTAAATCGACGACCGATCATCGCGGCTGCAATATTGGTCTTTTGAACGTCAATGGCACCGCCTGCGATACCCCAGGCATAGGCATCGCGCAGGCGCTGCTCCATCCCGTAATCCTTGTGATAGCCGTATCCGCCCATCACCTGCATTCCGAGCGCCGTCACTTCGCGCACGATCTCATTGGCATAGCATTTGGCGAGGCTGCTTTCGTATACGGTAGGCAATCCGTCGTCCTGTTTATCGGCATTGGCGGCGGCGCGGTGGATCAGCAATCGCGCCGCATCCACTTTCATCGCCATTTCTGCGAGCTTCATCTGGACCGCCTGAAAGTCTACGATTGGCTTGCCAAACGCCTTGCGTTCCTGCGTGTACTCGAGAGCCTGTTCCAACGCGGCCGCTGCCAGACCAAGGGCCTGAGTGGCGTTTCCGCAGCGCTCCAGACCGAACGCGCTCATCAGCTTGCCAAAACCACCTGCGCCGACAATCACGTTCTCTCCCGGTACTTTCACATCCTCGATCGCGTAGTCGGCCGTGGGAATGCCGCGAAAACCCATCAGCTCCTCGCGCTTGCCGAACTGCATGCCTGCCATGTCTTTTTCGAGCAGGATCGCGCCGATCCCTTTGGCCCCCGGATCATCGGAGAACCGGCAATAGGTTACGTAATAATCGGAGTGTCCACCGCCTGATGTCCAGCGTTTGTAGCCATTCACCACATAGCCGTTGCCGTCCGCTGTCGCCTTTGTTGTGAGGTCAGTCAGCGCGGTCCCGGCATCCGGTTCGGACATGGAAACCGCGACGATTTTCTCGCCCTTGATAACTTCAGGCAGGACGCGCGCTTTCATCTCATCAGAACCGAACCGCTCGATTGTGCGGACCGGGCCGACCAGCGCTTCGAACACAGGAAAAGCAACCGCGTTGGAGACCTGAGCGAATTCCTCAAGCACGACCAATGCTTCCACATGGCCAAGCCCCAACCCACCATATTGCTCAGGCAAGTTGACGCCGAGGAACCCCATTTCGCCATAGGTCCGCAGCATGTCATGTGGGACCGGATAGTCCTTTTCCTCCATATCCCGCGCTAGATCGGTCAGCTCGGTTCTTGCGAATTTGCGTGCGGTCTCGCGCAGCTCGCGCTGCTCATCGGTCAGTTGAAAATCCATATCCTGCCTTAAACCCGGTGGAACTTTGCGTTGTCCCCTAGCGCAATTGTGAGGGCGACGTGTAACACCGTATCGCATAGAAGTTGCTTCGTTACAGGGTCGCGCCACGACAAGCACCGGAGAATACTAATGACGATCCTTCACTCCAGTCTCGGCCCCAATCCGCGACTGGTTCGGATGTTCCTGATTGAAAAAGGAATCTCCGAAGGAGATGGACCGGACGAAATCAAACGTATCCACTACGATATCATCACCGGCGAAAACCGGCAGGACGAATCGTATCTTGAGAAGAACCCGCTCGGTACAATCCCGACACTTGAGCTGGATGATGGCACCTGCCTCACAGAGAGCTGGCCGATCTGTGAATTCATCGAAGAGCAGCATCCGCAGCCCAACCTGTTCGGGACAACCGCGCACGAACGCGCCGAAGTGCGCAAGTGGGCGCGTCTGTTTGATCAGGAAGTCGTCGTACCGATGACGATGGGTTTCCGCGCAACAGCAGGTCGCCCCATGTTTGAACCACGCATGAGCGTTGTCAGCGCAGAAGCGGGAGCTGAATTATCAGCAATGGCGGACGAGAAGTGGCGATATTTCGACACGGTGCTTGGCAGCAGCAATCATTTTGCTTTGGGCCGTTTCACGTTTGCCGATCTGTTGGTGTTCTGCTTTGCCAATTTCGGCTTCACTGTGGGGTGGAAACTGCCTGAAGGCACAGCCAATCTCGCGCGGTTCATTGATCGGCACAACGGTCGCAACAGCGCCAAGGTGTGGCAGGACACCGAGTAATGCCTGACCTCGCCGGAAAGGTGGCCATAGTCACTGGCTGCGCCAGCGGTATTGGTGCTGCGAC
>JBCBHD010000075.1:0-11748 GCA_038526115.1 Pseudomonadota bacterium
GACCACTCCGACGACTCTGTCGGCACCGACACCTCTCTTTTGCGAGGCACTTCCCCATGGTGCACCGGGAAATAGATTGTGAACCGCGCCCCGACCGTCTTGCCCGTTTTGTCTGTTACATTGTCGGCAAAAATGAACCCGCCCGATTGTTTGACGATACCGTAGGCTGTGGAAAGGCCAAGCCCTGTCCCCTTCCCCTGCTCCTTCGTTGTGAAGAATGGTTCGAACAGCTTGGGCAGAACATGCTGCGGTATACCGCCGCCCGTGTCCTGAACGATCAGCACAGTGTAATCCGCCGCTGGCAAAATTTCCGACCCCAGCTGGATCACTTCTTTCGCTTGAAGACTACGCGTTAAAAGTGAAATGCGGCCCGCCCCGCCACGCGCATTCGCCTGTATGGCATCGCGCGCATTCACAGCCAGGTTCATAATGACCTGTTCAAGCTGTTGAGGATCGGCACGCACCGCACCAAGATCTCGATCGTGCTGGATGAAGAAACTGATCTTCTCGCCAAGCAGGCGCTTGATCAGCGGATTAACCTCGCTCACCACATCGGGAAGTTGGAGGATTTCCGGTCTCAGAGTCTGCTGACGGGAGAATGCCAACAGTTGCCGCGTCAGCGCGGCAGCACGATTGGAGTTGGCCCGGATTTGCTGAATATCATCATAGTCGCTGTCGCCCGGGGTATGCCGCAAAAGCATGAGATCGCAGGTGCCGATGATTGCCGTCAGCACATTGTTGAAATCGTGCGCCACACCGCCTGCCAATTGACCAACAGCCTGCATCTTAGTTGCCTGAGCAACTTGCCGCTTCAACTGGTTCTCTTCGCTCGAATCCGCGAGACTTAGCAAGACGGCAGCCTCGCCCAATCCGCGAACGCCAGCAAGACCAAGCGACACCGGTTCCTCTGGCTGAGAGCCAAGCCTTACGGCCATATTCCCGCTAGTCGCCGGCCCCCTGCCGTGCCGACGAACTGCATCGGAGAGGGCAGCCTTATCTTCATGCACCACCAAGTCAGTTGGAAAAGCGGGAAGCCCCCTGCCCTCCCGCTCGACCGAACGCAGGAAAGCATCATTGCCGAACAGGAACCGACCATCGCGGTCTGTCATAGCCAATCCGAGCGGAAGCTGAGCGAGTAAGGCATCAAGCTGTGCGACTCCTGCCTGGGAAGATCCATCCCAACCGCTTCCAATCCCGACTCCGCTGTCGACCAACAGCATAAGAGAGGTGCTTTCGTCAGGACCGATTTGTGGATCGTCCAACGCGTCTTTGAGCGGGACATCAATTAAGGTTTGCGGGGTCCCGCCACGGCCTTCCCGAGCGAAATAGATGCGATCTCGCTCATCGGATCGCAATACAGAAACGAAGTCCTGGCCGGCCAGTGTCGCACGCGAATCGCCGGCAGCGCGTTCTGCGAAGCCTGCGCTCACTTGACGCACGACACCTTCGGCGGTCGTGATCGCCGTTTCGATCCCGGCGCGGCTGAGCATTTGACCAAAAGGCCCGGTGAGATCGAGGTCTTCAAGGGCCTTTGCTTCGTCGCGCTGTACTTCGGTGAAGCGCCAGACCAGATGATCCTCGGCCCGGCCCGCACGATCGACTGCGACACTCCACGCTGGCGAGTCCTCA
This sequence comes from Pseudomonadota bacterium, assembly GCA_038526115.1. Classification (GTDB taxonomy): domain Bacteria; phylum Pseudomonadota; class Alphaproteobacteria; order Sphingomonadales; family Sphingomonadaceae; genus Erythrobacter. Next base: position 1,630 of record JBCBHD010000075.1, read on the forward strand.
CCAACGTCCAGCTCTTCGATCAGACCTGATCCATCACGCCAGGTTTCGCGCGCAAGCCGGGTCATTGCTTCGAGTGCAGACCGATCGAATGGCAGAGATGGTGGAGCGCTGCCGACACCAAAGGAATCGACAAATGCAGCGTTGGCGCAGACCAAGCGATTTGCGCGATCTGTAATCGCAATCGCCCTGCCATCTTGCTCGATCGCTGCGACTGTGACTGACCAATCCGGAGCTGCTATCGTCTCAGTCTCAGACGGCGAACGCATACGATCGATAACAAACGCACCAATCAGAAGCACCGCCAGCCCGACCGCATATGCGGAGGAGAGGATAATGTCTGCAGTCGCTAGAAACACGACTCCTGCGCTGACGATGAGAACCGCAACCAACAGCCCCAGCATCAACCAATTGTCGCGACCTGACGTCGATTCGAATTCGCTATCCAAGAGCGTGGCGGTTCCCTTTGCCCGCGCACTCAACCTTTAGCGGAAGAGGCGCCTGTGATCCTCACTAGGCCTTAATTGGCATTAAGCCGCTGGTCGAGACGGGCTTCCATCATTGCAAGGCGTTTTGCCCGTTTGCGTGCGACCAATATGCGCCAGACCGTACCCGCCACGAGATACCCGACTGCGGATGTCACAACTGCAAGAACCAGAAATCCAAATGCGGTAACGCCGGCGAGCTCGAACAGATCAACCAGCCATGTAAGACTTCCGCTTTGCAGCTCTTCATTCGCCACACCGCCTACAGCGGCATCAAGGTTGAGTGTCGTCTCACCGACTTTGTTGGCGACGACAATCCAGAACGGAAACGTGAAAGGGTTGGTCACGAAAGTCACCAAGCAAGCAAGTGGAACATTCGCACGCGCAGGAAGCGCCAGAAACGCAGCAAGAAAGATCTGGCCGATTGGCACGATAAAGGCCGCGAACATACCCAATGCAACCCCGCGAGGGACTGACCTTCGCGTAAACCGCCACAACTCAGGAGAAAGAAAACGATGCGCAATAGGTGCAAGATACTTGTTGCGAGCAAGCTGCTCACGAGAAGGCATGTATCGACGGATCGTATCCGCGGCCCAGGTGTTGCTGCGCTTCGAGTTCATAACCGAATCGCCGCACTGCTCTTCACCTCAGACAAAGGCAAGCATCGTATGGGAATTTGCCGACACGCTCTCATGATCGAGCATATGGGTACTCAAATCGATCTGACCAGTCGGTGAATTTGACAATTTGTGCGATCCCAAATGACCGCTTGGCTAACCGCGTTCGCGCATCAATCGTGCTTTGTCGCGCTTCCAATCACGATCCTTGATAGTCGCGCGCTTATCATGGGCCTGTTTGCCTTTAGCCAGTGCTAGCTCAACCTTTGCCCGCCCTTGCTTGTTGAAGTAGATCGAAAGCGGGACAAGCGTCATCCCTTTGCGTTCAACCGCTCCGAACAACCTGCCGATTTCGCGATTGTTCAAAAGCAATTTGCGGGGGCGGCGCGGTTCATGATTCAGACGGTTGCCGTGGCTGTATTCGGGGATATTGGCATTGATCAGCCAGACTTCGCCATCTTTAACTTCGGCATAGCTTTCAGCGATACTCGCCTCGCCTGCGCGCAATGCCTTTACTTCGGTGCCTTGCAAAGCGAGCCCGGCCTCGAACTTGTCTTCGATATGATAGTCGAAACGGGCGCGGCGATTTTCCGCCACGGTCCTTTGTTTATCGAAAGTTTCTGGTTTCGGCCTTGCCATAGTGTTGGCCAGATAGGCGCTGTGAAGCAATTCGCAAAGTCTTGTCGGAGCTGCCTGATTTTGTCAGTGTCCAGCTGACAACAGGTCACCGCATTGTTCGCGGTGTCTAACGGACTTTCAGGGGCCCAACCATTCCATGCGTTCTTTCGTTTTCGCAATCGCTTCTTCGCTTGCAGCTCTAACCACTTCGCAGTCGATCAGCGCGCAGCAACAACTCCCGCCCCCACCGCTTGAATTTTACGGAGATCTGCCAGCCGTCGAAGAAGCTGAAGTCTCACCTTCAGGCAAATACACCGCTTTGCTGATGACGACGCAGGGCAACCGGATGATCACAGTGCTTGATTCAGCTGGCACACCGGTCAAGCAATTGGTGGTTGGTGATGCAAAAGTGCGCGGCATTCACTGGGTCGGAGAAGAGGCGATCCTGCTGCTCCGAACTGAAACAGGACGGTTGCCGGTCCAATACCTCGAAGACAAAATCGAATGGTGGCGCGGGAATGTGATCCCGATGGACGACAGACGCGATGTGGTTTCAATTTTCGCCAATCAGAAATCAATCGCGAACGCAATTCTAGGCTTCCATGGGATACGTCAGGTTGATGGCAAATGGATCGGCTATTTCGGCGGATTTAGGCGCGGCCGTGCGTCCGGGAATCGCGACGTTCTCCTCGATCGCAGCCCGGCCCTGTTCGCGGTTGATCTGTTGACTGGTGATGTCGAAATCAAAGCCTATCCCGGAGACTATCCGATCAGCCGTCGATGGCTGGTCGATAAGAACGGCGAAGTCGGTGCGCTACTTGAGCTGAACCTTCAGCGCGGTTCTTGGAAGATCGAGAACGCAAACGGCGAGACAATCGCACGAGGCCAACAGGAACGAGGCGCCATTTCATTGCCCGGCTTTAGCGCCGATGGTTCGGAAGTGATTTACAGCGAGTATGACGATACCTCTTCAAGACGCAGGCGCTACGCTGTTCCGCTAGCTGGGGGAGAGACCCGCGAGATATGGTCCAACTCGGGCATCCGCAGCTATATCACGCAACCCTTTACCAAACAGATCCTCGGCATTGAGGATGGCCGCGGACGCATCCGCATGGAAGACGACGAAAAGGCCACTGTCTTGCAAGAAGTGCTTGACGGCTTTTCCTATGCAACAAGCGTGGAAGTGACCGAATTCACTCCCGATTTCTCGGCTCTGATTGCCAAGACCAGCGGTAACTACGACAGCGGCACATGGTTTCGTGTCGATGGAGTGACCGGAAACAGGTCCATCCTGGGGCTGGAGTATCCTGCAATTCAGGGGCAGGCGATCGGAGCTGTTTCAACGATCACATATGAAGCGCAGGATGGTCTTGAGATCGAAGGCATCCTGACACTGCCTCCGGGTCGTGAACCCAAAGATCTTCCAGTGGTTGTCTTGCCGCATGGCGGGCCGAACGCTCATGACGATGCGCAGTTCGATTGGCATGCACAGGCATTCGCTTCTCGCGGCTATGCGGTTCTTCAGCCAAACTTTCGCGGCTCAACAGGGCGCGGCACCGGTTTTGTGGCAGCAGGAGACGGCGAATGGGGCCGCAAGATGCAGACCGACAAATCGGACGGGTTGATGGCATTGGCTGAACGCGGGATCGTTGACCCGGATCGTGCCTGCATCGTGGGTGCCAGCTATGGCGGTTATGCGGCGCTCGCTGGAGTGACCTTGCAGCAGGGCATTTATCGCTGTGCCGTCTCGATCAACGGGGTTAGCGATCTGAAGCCGTTGCTAAGGTTCGAAATGACTGGCTCGCGCGACATTTTCCGCCGCTCCTTTGATAAGCAATTCGGGGAAGATACCGATCTGGATGCATTGTCCCCTGCGAAACTCGGAAAGCGTGCAGATGCTCCAGTCCTGCTGATTCACGGCAAAGACGACACTGTTGTTCCCTATTCTCAGTCGGTCTTGATGCAGGACGCCTTGCAAGATGCAGGGAAACCAGTCGAGTTTGTTACTCTGAAAGGCGAAGATCACTGGTTGTCACAGCCGGAAACACGCAAGCAGATGTTGAATGCGACGGTTGCCTTTGTCGAAAAGCACAACCCGCCGGACTAAGCGCTTTTCTGCATTAAGGTATCCCACCAATCGTTTCGACGGCAGTCCATGATCAGATGAGCTCGCCATTCAGTTGAGCGATTGTGGATTTCGTGTCTGAGATCGAAATTGAGATACCAGCATTCACCGGGCTGCATCGACACAGATTCTTTGTCGTGCAGTGTTTCCACATCCGGGTTTGTCGTAATCGGCACGTGGATCCGAAACACACCCTCTTCGAAACTGCGCCCCACATCGCGATGGGGCCTGATAGAAGCGCCCGGCGCGAGCGTGTGAACCCGCATCAGTTCCATAGGAGACTCAATTGCCTCGAAGACTTCCAGAAATGCAGGCAACCGCAATAGCGTAGCGTTAGGCTTGAAGTCTGGCGTCCTATCCATGGCGGGAACGAATTCCGGCTCGATCAGGTCGAAGCGGAAAAGTGTATCCGGCTCCAGATAGGGATTGTACACATCCCCAAACTCACCGTGTGGGATTGAATGATAATCCGCCTGCAAGCCCGCCGGATCAAAAACCAGCGACAACTTCTTCCGGGCAAAAGACATCGTCAGGCTACTGCCAGTCCCGCGTGTTCCAGCGCAGCATCCACTGATGCTCGCGACGCTTCGCTTGCTTTGGTGAGCGGAAGGCGAACATCCGGCTCAATCCAACCTAGCACCTTGGAAAGCGCATATTTTACCGGCGCGGGAGATGCATCGCTGAACATGGCATAGTGGAGCGGGAATAGACGGTCGTTTAGTTCACGCGCCTTTTGCAGCTCGTTTGCGGCAATCGCGGCCTGAAACTCAGAGCACAGCGCCGGGGCGACATTTGCCGTTACCGAGATAGCCCCTCGCCCGCCGGCTGCGGAATGTGGCAACCACAATTCATCATTGCCCGACAATTGGCAGAAATCGCGCCCGATCCCCATCCGATGATCAGCGACCCGGGAAAGATCACCACTGGCATCTTTAATGGCTACAATACGGTCCGGGTATTTCTTGACGAGCGTGACAACTGTCTTGTCTTCGATATCTGTCACGGTCCTGCTGGGCACATTGTAGAGCACGATTGGGAGGTCGCTTTGTTCAGCCAGATAGCTGAAATGCGCAATCAGACCTGCTTGGCTGGGCCGGTTGTAATAAGGCGCAACGCACAGGCCCGCCGCTGCTCCTGCTTTTTTCGCAAATGACATATGCAGCAATGCGTTCTGCGTATCGTTGCTGCCGCATCCAGCAATCACGGGAACGCGGCCTGCTGCCTGCTCGATGCAGACTTCGATCACTCGGTGATGCTCGGCATTCGAAAGCGTTGAGGCCTCTCCGGTGGTGCCACAAGGCACCAATGCAGCGCTGCCTTGTTCGATCTGCCAATCGACCAGCCTACGAAAGGCGGATTCGTCAAACGATCCGTCGCGAAAAGGAGTCACCAGAGCGGGTATTGATCCGCTGAACATTGCTTTATTCCCACTTGCGGCATTTATCAGACTGGCGCAGCGCGAATTCTTGCGCCAAACCAACGTTCAGCGCCTGATAAGGAGCCAATCGGCATAATGTCCAGCATGGCCAGTAAATTGACTTCAACCAACCCTCTTTCCCGACCCATCGTTCTTGCGGCTCTTGCAGCCGTAAGTGTGGCTGCTCTGGCGACCCCCGGCTCTGCGCAATTGAGCGGTGGATCCGGTGGAAACACGATGCTGGCGCAACAACCGCGCGCGATCGGTTCTGCCATCAGCACATGGGAATATCTGCAGAACACCCGCAACCTGGGGTTTGCGGAATATGCTAATTTCGCAATGGCTTATCCTGAGTTTCCGCGCAGTGAGATCATCCGTCTGCGTGCTGAAGCTGCGCTGGAGAACGAAGCGCCATCCTCATCAGCTCTGTTGCAGTATTTCGGTGCACTCCCGCCGCTGACCAACCCGGCTCGCGCGCGCTACGCTCTTACTCTCGCGTCAGAACGTCGCCCCGAAGCGTTCGAAGTTGCGAAAGCAGCTTGGCGCGGAGGCAAGATGAGCGGCCCTGCTGAGGCTTATCTAACAGGGCTGTATGGATCGCAGTTCACGGCGTCTGATCACGCTGCACGGATGGATGCTCTGCTGTGGCAAGGCGAAAAAGATGCGGCCTCGCGCCTGATGATGACAGTCGATCAAAAGACACGCCAAATCGCTATGGCGCGGTTGTCTTTGCTGAACGGTGCGATGCCGCGTGATGCCGGTATCACTATACCGAACGAAGCAAACCGCGATGCTGGTTTCACGTATAATCTCGTCAATCACTTACGGTCGAAACGACAGACTGGGCAAGCGATCAGCCTGCTCGCCAATCGCCCGCAATTCACGGCGCCTGCTTTGGATGCTGAAGAACTGGTCGGAGATATGCTTGCCGTTGCGAAAGCGGCTAATTCGCGGGACACGGTTCGGATTGCCAACAAGATTGACGATCTGTTTGCGCCAGGCACGGACATCTCCAAAGGTTCGTTCAAGCTGCGCGATCGCTACACCGATCTCATGTGGATGGGCGGAACGAACGCCCTTTGGCGATTGAACAACGGGGCAACGGCAGCCCCTCTTTTTGAACGCTATGGTCGTGCTGCACGCACGCCTCTGACCAAGTCCAAAGGCTACTATTGGGCCGGACGCGCTGCTCGCGATGCAGGCAATGCCGGCGAGGCTGCTCGATATTTCGAGATCGCAGCGCAGTGGCCGCACTATTACTACGGCCAGCTTGCCATTAATGCGCTTGGCCGCCCAATGCCCAATTTCGCGCAACTGCCAGCGCTTGATATCGCCCCAGAAGTCCGATCCGAATTCAATCGCAGGCCTCTCACACAGGCAATCCGGGCAATCGCCGCGAACCGGCGCGACTGGCGGACCGAGCGCCGCTTTTTCCAGGCCATAGGGGAAGCGGCAAAGACCCCCGAAGAGCTGGTCCTTGTTGATCAGCTCGCCCGTGAGACTGGGCTCAACGAAATGGCCGTCGTGGTTGGAATGGAAGCGGGCGAAAACGGTCTCGCCGGTTTCGAACGGATCGGCTTTCCGACAGTTCAGACACCGGTCGTGAATGACTGGACGATGGTTCATGCGATCACTCGACAAGAAAGCGAGTTTGACCGCACCAGAAAAAGCCACGCCAACGCAATCGGAATGATGCAGCTGTTGCCAAGCACTGCTCGCGAAGAGGCCGGTATCCTTGGCGTCCGCTATCTCAGCGGGAGCCTGACAAGCGACCCGCAATACAATATCAGACTGGGCGATGCGCACTTTGCTCGGCGCATGGATTTGTATGGCGGCGCTTATCCCCTCGCCATCGCCTCTTACAACGCAGGGCCAGGGCGCGTGCGCCAATGGCTCCGCTTGAATGGAGATCCACGCCGCGGCGAAATCGACTGGGTGACCTGGATCGAGAAGATCCCGGCGAACTTTGAAACCCGGTATTATGTCATGCGCGTGATCGGCAATGCCGTGAGCTATTCGCACATGTATCCCGAACAGGCTGGTATTCCTCGGACTGTCGATACGTTCCTGCCCTAGGCGAGCTTTTTACAGCGCGATGTCTCAGAAACAGGGGCCACCCATCACGCCGCAAGGCATGGCGAGTCTGAAGGCGCGCTATGATCACCTTCTTGGCACGGAGCGGCCTGAGATCGTTGAGATCGTGAGTTGGGCTGCCGGCAACGGCGACCGGAGCGAGAACGGCGACTATCTTTATGGCCGAAAGCGAATGCGAGAGATCGATCGCGAGCTGGGATATCTCGCGCGGCGCATGAAGACGCTCCGAGTGGTTGATCCCGCTCAGCAGCCCAATCGCGACCGGGTGTTTTTCGGCGCAACAGTCGAATTGGCCGACGAAGATGATGCTCGAAAGACCGTGACTTTGGTCGGCGACGATGAGCAGGATGCAAGCTCTGGTAGAATTGGCTGGAATGCTCCAATGGCTAAGGCCCTGCGAGGCGCATCGGTTGGGGATCTGCGGATTGTAAAGCTTCCCGACGGCGCGAAAGAATGGGAAGTTGTCGGGATCGACTATGCGTAAACTCGCTCTTTCCCTCACGCTCGCAGCTTTTGCACTGCCGCTCGCGGCTAAGGACAGCCTTGGCGTGTATTCCAGTTGGGCTGCTTTCCGGGATACCGAACAGCCTCGGTGCTATGCCATCGCGAAACCGCGAGGTGGACGTGCGGCAACCTTTGCCAGCGTGGCCACCTGGCCCAAGCAAGGCCTTCGTAACCAAGTGCATTTGCGGCTCTCACGAGTGGTTGGTGACAGTGGAGCGACTTTGCGCGTTGGTGATCGGCGCTTTGCTGTCCCCACGCTGGGTCGCGATGCCTGGGCGCAAGACAGTCGGATGGACGCCGCAATTGTCGCGGCTCTGCGATCTGCCACACGAATGAGTATCACGGCACGTGACAGTAGCGGTCGGCGATTTACCGATCGCTATGATCTGGCCGGAGCAGCCACCGCCATAGACGCTGCCGTGGTTGGCTGCGCTTCATTGGATTGACCCACGGCGACTGGTCAAAACTGGTCATCGCCCCTATATCCCCGCCCAATCATGGCAGACACCGAACTTATGTCGATCCCCGGTCAGGTGGATCCCGTCCCCGTGGCGCGCGATATCACTCCTCGCGCAGACGGCCGCATCGATCTGATCGGACTGCCGAAGTCACGCATTCGTGAACTCTTCGCAGAGGCCGGATTGGACGCAAAACAAGCCAAGTTGCGTTCTAAACAGGTGTACCATTGGCTCTATCACCGTGGTGTGACCGACTTCGAGGCCATGACGGACATCGCCAAAACGATGCGCCCTTGGCTGACTGAACGTTTCGTCATTGGCCGCCCTGATATTGTAGAAGCCCAGCATAGCTCTGACGGCACGCGGAAATGGCTGCTGAGAACATCTGACGGTCATGACTTCGAGATGGTGTTCATTCCAGATGCCGATCGTGGAACGCTGTGTGTGTCGAGCCAGGTCGGCTGCACTCTCAATTGCACATTCTGCGCAACTGGAACGATGCGATTGGTCCGAAACCTCACTCCGGGAGAGATCGTTGGTCAGGTCATGCTGGCCCGCGATGCTCTGGGCGAATGGCCCAAGGGTGTGATGGACGGCTTGGACGATGCCGAGGATGCAGCCCACTACACTGCCGATGGACGGCTGCTCACCAACATCGTGATGATGGGCATGGGTGAGCCACTGTACAATTTCGACAATGTCCGAGACGCGCTGAAACTGGTGATGGACGGCGACGGTCTTGCCTTGTCAAAGCGACGCATAACTCTTTCAACCAGCGGTGTTATTCCGATGATGGAGCGGTGCGGGGAAGAGATTGGCGTCAATCTCGCGGTGTCTTTGCACGCTGTTACAAAGCCGGTTCGCGACGAGATTGTACCGCTCAACCGCAAATACGGGCTGGAAGAATTGCTTCAGGCCTGCGCTGACTATCCAGGTGCGTCAAACGCCCGGCGGATTACGTTTGAATACGTGATGCTGAAGGACAAGAACGACAGCGATGATGACGCACGTGAGCTTGTTAGGTTGCTCAAGCAGTTCGACCTCCCGGCAAAGGTCAACCTGATCCCTTTCAATCCTTGGCCCGGTGCAGGATACGAATGCTCATCGCCTGAACGGATCAGATCTTTCAGCAATATCGTGTTTGAAGGCGGGATCAGCGCCCCTGTACGCACTCCGCGCGGTCGTGACATTGATGCGGCCTGCGGACAGCTGAAGACAGCAGCGGAAAAGAAGAGCCGTGCTGATCGAGATCGCGAAGCTGCCGAAAACGCTAGCTAGTCAGGATCTGCAAGATCTTCGATCTCGTCGGCCGTCTCCGCTGCTGCCCAGACGAATACCCCTAGCGTCGCGCCAACTCCGATCAGGATCGCTGTTCCAGTGCCGATCCCGCCACCGTCAGAACTTTCTTCGTTCTCCCCGTCATCCTGCAAGGTCGAACGCGGGCCAAATGTCACAACCCGGTGGCCGTTCATCAACAACCGCGGATTTCGCTCAAGAGTAAAAGACGCAAGCGGACGAGGTCGGTTAACAGGATCATCATGTCCGTTCAAAGAGAGCGCCGATGAAGATGGTTCTTGCTGGATGCGCCGATTCTGAAAATCAAGATTCACACGAGGTGTAGTTTCGCTGTCCTTCCTCAATCCGCCCAATGGGATGGTGACAGAAACAGAAACTCGCACATCGGAACGCCCCATATTCTCATGGTCAAAGAGGCTTTGCTGGGCAGATGCAGGAGCGTTCAAGACAAAGCCAGCCAAAATCGTGGCGGCAGAAATTCTAAGAATTGACACTGCAAATCCCTTTC
>JBCBHD010000076.1:0-11628 GCA_038526115.1 Pseudomonadota bacterium
CATCCTCTCACGTCGGTCGCAGTTGAGATGATGCTCGCGTCCTGACTTGCGCGCCTCGGTTACAAGCGCATCAACTTCGAGCATGAATGAGTGGAAATGGACGCGCCGTTTGTTCTTCAGGTTCAGCGTTTCGACGAACAGGTCCATCAACATGGATTTCCCACGACCGACGCCGCCCCACATATAGACACCTCGCGGGTCTGGGGTGCGTGCGGGAGTGCCAATCAGATAGGTGTACCAACGACGTTTGGGAGGAACCCAGCTTTCAAGTTCCTCTTGTAGCCGTTGAAGCCGCTCGGCGGCTGCTCGTTGCGCTGAGTCCGGCTGAAGCTGGCCGTCAGCGATCAACGCCTCGTACCGCGCGAGCATTCCGCTCATTCATCCATCCTTGCGGGCAATGAACTTGCGGATGATACCGCTGTATGAAGCCACGAGGTCATCATCTTGAACGACCTCACCGCGGACAAACACGAGCTTGCCGGTTTCGCGCATGATTTCCGTCACCGCATCAAGCGGACGCTTTGGATCGCCGCCGCCGATGAACTGCGTTGAAAGCTCCAGGGTTACTGACGGGCCGGCATTGCCGGTGCCAACGACGTGCATTGTCGTGAACATCGAAATGTCGATCAGCCCCAGTGATACTGCTCCATGAATGATGCCCTGGAGGTTTTCGTGGCGCCGTTCCGGGAACATCCGCAAACGGCATTTGTCACCTTCGCGCCTTGTGATGAGCTTGCCCATCACAGCGCCATTAAACAGTGTATCGTCTTTCAGGTTCCAATGGTGCCAGCCCGGATTGTCTGGGTCCGGCAAGTGATCGAACACGTCGTCTTTTAGCGCCATCAGATAGCGCGTTCAGCCATCATCTTCTTGGTTTCGGCAATTGCCTTGGCGGGCGAGAGCCCCTTCGGACAGACGTTGGCGCAGTTCATGATCGTGTGACAGCGATACAGGCGGAATGGATCTTCGAGATCGTCAAGCCGTTCGCCCGTCATCTCATCGCGGCTATCAGCAAGCCAGCGATACGCCTGCAGCAGAATGGCCGGGCCGAGGAACTTGTCTGAGTTCCACCAGTAGCTCGGACACGAGGTCGAGCAGCACGCGCACAGGATACACTCATACAGCCCGTCAAGCTGCTCGCGCTGCTCCGGCGATTGCAACCGCTCCTTGCCCGAAGGCGTGGTTGAGACGGTTTGCAGCCATGGGCGGATCGAAGCGTACTGCGCATAGAAGTGAGTGAAATCAGGCACGAGATCCTTGATCACTTCCATATGCGGCAATGGCGTGATCCGGACTTCGCCTTTCAGATCTTCGATCGAGGTCGTACAGGCCAGTCCATTCTTGCCGTTCATGTTCATCGCACACGACCCGCAAATCCCTTCGCGGCATGAACGGCGGAAGGTCAGTGTCGGGTCGATCTCATTCTTGATCTTGAACAATGCGTCGAGAACCATCGGCCCGCATTCATCAAGATCAATCTCAAACTTGTCGTAGCTTGGTGTGCTTCCACTGTCGGGATCGTAGCGGTAGACCTTGAACTTCTTGACCCGTGTGCCGGACGATGTGTGAACCTTACCGTCTTTTCGGATCTTGGAGTTTGCAGGAAGTGTGAAAGTCGCCATCGAATTGTGATCCCGTATTCGTTTGATACCTATCTAACGTCTTGCTGTGGCGAGGCAAGGCACGCGATGTTGCAGGTTTCTGGATAAACGTTGAGCGGGACGGCATCTCAGCCTTTTTCCGGCCACGAGTGCTGGAAGTCGAGACATGGACCGCATGTTACACGGTCCAATACCCAATAACCACGCTCACCCAAAGCGACTGGAAAAGCGGCGGATTTGGGGAACAAGCAGGCGATTCCCGCCTTGTATCGGGCATGGAAACAGTAGGAAACGACACACAGCAATGGCCGCGCCGTGCGGCTGTCTTTGGAAGCACCGGTGGCATTGGCAAGGCCCTTTGCCTGGCGCTTGAACAACGCGGATGCGAGAAGGTTTATGCTGGTTCCCGCGATGGTATCTCGCCAAGTGGCCCTTCCATCACTCCGTTCAAATTCGATCTGGCTGACGAAGACACAATCGCTAAGGCTGCACAGATGATGCGTGCAGCACCGCCGGACTGGGTAATCGTGGCGACAGGTGTTTTGACCCTGGCCGATGGCACGGGGCCAGAACGGACTTTCAAACGTCTCGATGCCGAAGCGATGGCTCAGGTTTTTGCTCTCAACACGATTGGTCCCGCGCTTATCGCCAAGCACATCCTCCCTCTGATGCCGCGTGACGATCGGTTCGTCTTCGCGGCACTGAGCGCACGGGTCGGGTCGATTTCAGATAACGGTCTAGGGGGCTGGCATTCCTATCGTGCGTCGAAGGCGGCGCTAAACATGCTGTTGAAGAACTTCGCATTGGAGATTGGACGGACGCATAAAGAAGGCGTTGTGGCGGGCCTCCATCCGGGGACGGTGGATAGCGCCTTGTCGCAACCGTTTCAGTCGAATTTGCCGGATGGTCAGCTAACCGAGCCTGCCGATGCGGCAAACAATTTGCTTGCTGTAATGTCGGGTCTGAAACCGCAGGATAGCGGCATGGTTTTCGATTTTTCGGGGAATGTCGTGCCAGCTTAGGCGGTGCTCGCACTAGTCTGAGTAGCGGCCCATGAATCCAATGCGCGCGCAAATAGTTAAGCCCGTGAGATCAAGGCTTAGTGCGGAAAATCAACCGGCTGCAGTGCGAGCCAACTTGATCGTTTTTTGCTCCTGTTCGGGCGTTGCGTTTTCCAGCAGCTCTGCATCCGCGGTCTCGACACGGTCTCGACCATTGGATTTGGCGCGGTAAAGTGCTGCATCGGCTCGTGCGAATAGCTTGCCATAGCCTTCGCCGGATCGCCACTCGGTCACGCCAAAGCTGACCGTAAGCCTGATATCAGGGCCGAGCGCCTCATGCTCCTGACTTGCGAATTTGCGTCGAATCCTATCGGCGAGCCCCTTGGCTGCTGATTCTTCGCAATCGTAAACAAGGATGCAGAACTCTTCTCCTCCGATCCGCCCGCACAAATCGGTGCCACGCACGGTGCTACCGATCAGTTCGCCAAACGCCGCAATCGCGTCGTCGCCTGCCTGGTGCCCCCAGATGTCATTCACGCGCTTGAAGTGGTCAATATCAGCGACGATCATGCAAATCCTAACCCTGCGGTCGATGTTTTGATCGAGCATGTCCATGGCTGCGCTTTCAAAGCTACGGCGCATTTTCAATCTTGATAACGGATCGACTTCTGCTGCTTCGCTTTCCTTGCGCCATTGGTCGAGCACAGTCGCTGTCATTAGAGCCAGTGCCAGCAAGAGTGAAACTACTCCCATCATCAACATCCAAATCGCGTAGAAATCGGATTCTCGATAGGCCTCTGCGCTCATCGGTCCTGAAACGATCATCGCCAGCTGCGGGCGGATGAAAAATTGGGCCGCGGAAATCGCAAACAGCCAATAGATAGTGCGGTCAATCGCGCTTCTTTCGCCGGTCCGTCCAAGTGTTTGCGTTGTTAGTGCGAACATCAAACCATAGGCAGTGTTAGCCGCAATAAGCCGTGCATTCATGTCGGTGCCGAAGCTACCAACCACGATAAGCGCCGCGGCTGCGATGCTTATTACTAACAGATTGGAGACTTTGGCTTCTTGCCCAACCCGGTCCGCGGCGGCCCAGCAGACACATCCGGCAGACACGCTGTAGATTGTGTGCATGAACAGAGTCCAGCCAATCGCATCGGGATCAGGTGTGAAGTGAAAGACCAGAAAGCCGGCAGCCAGCCCAACATACCCAAATGCGAAGACTAACGCAGTTCGGTTTGATCGGTCGCGCATCCACAAGGCTGCAAAGACCGCAGCGAAAATCGCCGCGATCGTTGGATTGAGCAGTCCCATTATCGTATCTGCCACGCGCGGCCTCGCAAAGTTCGCAATTGGTATGGCGAATTCTGGTTAACAACGCGCTAAATCGATGACCACGAAACGACCATGTCGTAACTCGCGCCGCCTTGGCCTTACTACCAAATTAAGTCCGGAACGTATGCCACCGTTCATCCAGTTGGTGGCTAAATCAACCCGTGCCTCCGCAGCCCTTCAGCGACGATCGTTTCGATCAAGTCTTCCTGTGTCCATCCGGCCATGATTGCGGAACGTCCAAACACCTTTTGCGACCACAGATTGCAATTGAGATTCAGTTCAAGAAACTGAACGTCGCCTGTCTCTTCGTTCACCCGGAATTCGAAACGGCCATAATCGAACGGGCGATACTCTTCCCAAACTTTGCGGGTCAGTTCGTCTATCCGCTCCATCACATCCTTGTTCGCAAAGGGATCGAGCGAGTATTTCTGGCTGCGGTCCACCAGATCCCGCTTCTCGTAGTAAGTCCGCAAGTGCGATGGATCGGCTTGGCGGAAGATCAGCATCGGCATAACCTGTGGTTCGCCATTGATCGTCACCACAGGCACTTCAACGTCGCTACCGTCCAAGAATGGCTCGACAATCGCGTCTTGTCCACCATTGGCTGGATCATCGTGGATTGCTTTCACGGCCGCTTCGACACCAGGCCAATCATTGGCATCCTGCACGCCCCAGCTGGCTGATGAATTGTTCGGTTTCACGACGTATCGCTCAGCCTGCGGCAGCTTGTCCTGCGTAATCGGTGCGCCTTTGCGGTAGATAGCCCACGGCGCTGTGGGTACGCCCGCATCGACTGCAGCACGTTTTGCCAAGTGCTTATCATCTGAAAGGCCACGCAAGATCGGGTTGGCCCCCAGATACGGAATTCCAGCGCGCTCGCACAGCAGCGGAACCAGCATTTCGGAATTGAAGAAACCTGCGCGGTTCAGCAGAGGAAAGACAAAATCTATCCCTTCGGGCGGATCGAACAGTACATCGTGTGTCTGCGTAATTGTGAGATTCAGGCCGAGCTCTTCGAGCACTTCCCGCATTTCGCGGTGATACATCGCGTGGTTCCCGTCTTCCGGGTGAATTTCCCCATCCCACAGAGCATTCTTGGCGAGAAACAAAATGTTCAGACGGGCTTTCGCCTCATCGGGAATGCGCATCGGTTCGATATTATGGGTCATGGAGCACCGGTTAAGCCGAGGTTGCAATTGGTCCGGCGATGTAGGCGGCGTTGCCCGCGTGCGCCAGAACGATTTTAGAGTTTTCATGCACAGGCACTTCCTCTAGGGCGCGGCGAACTCGGGTCGCACTGGATAAGAACCATAATGAGGTCACTGGTGACAACACACGCTCCGCTGAATCGCCCGCTGGGCGCAATAGCTGATGATGAGCGTGCCTTGCGCATGATTGCGGCTCTGTCTGCGGGCGGTGATGCCCGCATCACTTTGTGTCCGGAAATGGGCCTCAACAAGTATCTGTCTGCGCCACACCCACGTGAAGTTCTAGCTTATTCCTCTTCAACCGTAAGCGATATCTCCGCGGAAGCCTTCGCTCATCTCCTTGCGCTTGATGAAGCCGGAGAAGACGCAACTTATCGCGAGCAGTTGACGGCGCTTTCAGGCCGTATCCTGGCAGCCTATGGAATTGGCCACGACGCTGCGTTGGTGTTCGCGCCCTCTGGCACCGATCTCGAATATATCGCTCTGGCAGCTGTTCACGGGCGGGGTGAAGAGGGTGTCCACAATATCCTGTTGGGCGCTGACGAGATTGGTAGCGGTTGTATTCACTCTGCCCATGGGCGGTATTTCGCGCGTGAAACCGCGCTGATTGACGACGTTGCGCCAGCATTGGATGTACCTGGTTTTGGCGCGATCAGCCTTGTCGACATTCCAGTGCGTTGTGAGCGCGGAATGGCATGCACCAGTGCCGAGATTTCAGCTGCAATGGCGGCGGAGATTGCACAAGCGAAAGTCGCCGGGAAGCACAGCCTTGTTCACTGCGTCCATGGTTCAAAGACCGGTCTTGTTTTGCCCAATCGGACCGATCTGATGGCACTGATGATGCAATTCAGTGGTGACGCGACATTTGTGGTCGATGCCTGTCAGGCCCGGATCACAAGCGAAGCTGTGGCAGAATATCTCGATCTGGGATGTATCGTGTTGATGACTGGATCCAAATTCATGGGCGCGCCGCCTTTCAATGGGTGGGCCCTGCTGCCTAAAACGATGGTGGCCGGAGCGCGAGCATTGCCAAGTGGTTTTGCCTCGATCTTCCGCCGTGCCGAGTTCCCAGAGACCTGGGACGGACGCGATCAGCTTCCCGAAAGCGGTAACCCATCGCTGGTGCTGCGTTTGACGGCTGCCGTATTCGAACTGGAGCGTTTCCAGCAGATCGCGATGATTGATATCGAAAGGATGATCGAAGCGTTCGAATGTGCGCTGACGCGCCATGTCATTGAACCTCTTGGTGCATCTCGGGTTTCGCCCGACAAGGGCGCTATGGCGCAAGATTGCCCGATTGAAATGAGAACGCTTGCCACACTGGATGTGAGCGGGATTGCCGGATTGCGCACGTTCGAAGATGCACAGCGTGTTCACAGAGTGCTGGCACTGGATGGTGTTCGCCTTGGGCAGCCAGTGAAATGCGTGCAGCTTGATGAAGGGTGGGGCGGGACACTGCGCATAGGCCTTAGCATGCCTCAGATGAGCCGTTGGGCGGGCCTTGATGCAGGCGAGATGCAAGCTGAGTTGGCTAGCGATATGGCGCGGATTGCGGCAGCCTTGCAACATTCGCTCACGAAAATGGCCTGACACGCAGGCACCTTTCAAAAAGACATAGCGTTCGCAGCAATCGCGGTTAATCTCTGTCCGGGGATCGCGCCGAGGGAGAGAGAGCGCGTATGGGTCTAAAGCAATGGTATGATGCGCAAATCATGCCGCGTCTCATCACCTGTGCCTGCAGCCAGGGACAGATTTTGAAACGGCGATCGCAGCTGATTCCGCTTGCGAAAGGTGATGTGTTTGAGCTCGGTTGCGGCGGCGGCATCAATCAACAGTTCTACGATGGATCTGCCATCACAAGCTATGCAGGAATCGATCCGCATGCCGGCTTGCTTGAGAACACCGTTGCCGAGGCAAAAGCCAAAGGTTGGCCTGCCGACATTCGCGAAGGGGTAGGGGAAGACATTCCCTTTCCTGATCGCTTTTTTGATACGGTCGTGTGCACTTTCACATTGTGCTCCGTAGAGGATCCTGACCGGGTTCTGGCCGAAATGCGCAGAACTCTAAGGCCCGGTGGGCAGGCTCTGTTTTTGGAGCACGGACGCGCTCCCGACGCGAATGTGGCGCGCTGGCAGGATCGGATCGAGCCGTATTGGAAACCGATGGCTGGCGGATGCCACCTGACAAGACCGATTGGTTCAGCCTTTCGCGGTGCTGGTTTCGAAGTCGAACCGCTAGGGCAGGGGTATCTGCCCAAGACGCCAAAGTTCGCTGGCTGGAACGAGTGGGGCGTGGCGAGGAAGCCAGGCGTTTGATGTGGGAGTGCAAGCCGGGTGTCTGAACGACAACCCGGCTTACTCTCCAGACCTTATTCACCAAAGGTGCGTTGCCACCAACCGCGGCGGGGCTTGCCGTCGCCAGAGGCTTCAGTGGATTCAGGCTCGGCTTTAGCCGGAGCCTTGTCAGAGGCTTCTGGTGCAGTGTCTTTTGAGACAGGCTCCGCGTCTGCCTTTGCCGGGGCTTCTGCCTCCTCAGCTTTCTTTTTGCGAGGAGCACGCTTGCGCTTGGGCTTTGCTTCGGCCTCTTCCTTATTGGCTTCTTCCGCCGCAGGTTCAGCTTCGGCTTTTGGTTCCTCTGTCTTTTTCTTGCGAGGCGCGCGTTTGCGTTTGGGCTTCTCTTCTTTCGGCGCCTCTTCAGCCTCTGCTTCCTCTGCCGTCTCGGCAGCCATGGCTTCGGCTGTTTCCGCCGCGTCATCTGGCCCGGCAATGACAGTCTTGTCTTCCTTCACCTGCTCGGCGACGTCATTAAACGCCTCAGCCTGTTCTTCGTTTGCAGCCGTTTCTTCACCATCAGCTTGTTTGCGCCTGCGTCCGCGGCCACCGCGGCGACGGCGTTTTTTCTTAGGTGCGTCATCGTCCTTGCTGTCATCGGCAGCGTTGTGTGTCTCAGATTCTTCCGATGCCTCTTCGGAATTCTCTTCACCGCCGTCTTCGGAACGTTTCTTGTTGCGACCTCGGCCACCACGACGGCGGCGGCGCTTTTTCTTTGGCGCTTCGTCGTCTTCTTCGCCGAAGTCCTCTTCAGGCAGATCTTCGTCTTCGTCCTCGTCGATGATTGGTTCAAACTTTGGACGCTCGGTCGGGCGCGGACCGGCGCTCGACACCGTCATCTTTGCGCCCTCGTTTTCACCTTCTGGGGTGATGCCGACACTAACCCCATAACGCTGCTCAATCTCGACCAAATCGCCGCGCTTTTCATTGAGCAGGTAAATTGCCGCTTCGGTGCTGGCCGCCAGCTGGATGACAGTGCCTTTGCCCTTGGCAGCCTCGTCTTCGATCAAGCGAAGTGCTGAAAGGCCAGCCGAGGACGCAGTGCGAACGAGGCCAGTGCCATCGCAGTGCGGGCAGGGTCGAGTGGTCGCTTCAAGCACACCAGTGCGAAGACGTTGGCGGCTCATCTCCATCAGACCAAAGCCAGAAATCCGGCCAACCTGAATACGCGCCCTGTCATTTTTGAGCGCTTCTTTCATTGCCTTTTCGACTTTTCGGACATTGGAATTGTATTCCATATCGATGAAGTCGATCACGACGAGACCTGCCATGTCGCGCAGCCGCAATTGACGGGCAATCTCTCGAGCAGCTTCCAGATTGGTGTGCAGCGCGGTCTGTTCGATCCCGTGTTCCTTGGTCGAACGGCCAGAGTTTATGTCAATTGAGACAAGCGCTTCGGTCGGGTTGATGATCAGATAGCCACCGGATTTTAGCTGAACCATCGGATCATACATCGCGCGAAGCTGATCCTCGGCTCCATAGCGCTGGAAAAGTGGCACGGGGTCGGAATAGGCTTTCACCCGCCGTGCATGGCTGGGCATGAGCAATTTCATAAAGCCCTTGGCGAGTTTATATCCTTCCTCACCTTCAACGATGACTTCCTCGATCTCGCGATTATAAATGTCACGGATCGCACGTTTGATCAGATCGCTGTCGGAATGGATCAGCGAAGGTGCGACCGAACCGAGCGTATTCTGCCGGATCTCGTCCCAAAGACGGGCAAGGTAATCGAAGTCGCGTTTGATTTCTGTCTTGGTTCGGCTCAGGCCCGCGGTGCGTACGATCAGCCCCATAGTCTTTGGCAGAGAAAGATCTGAGACAACCTGCTTCAGACGTTTGCGATCGCTGGTTGAGCTGATCTTGCGGCTGATACCGCCGCCATGCGAACTGTTCGGCATAAGTACGGTGTAACGGCCTGCGAGGCTGAGATAGGTCGTCAACGCCGCGCCTTTATTGCCACGCTCTTCCTTGACCACTTGAACCAGCATCACCTGACGGCGCTGAATGACATCCTGAATCTTATAGCGACGACGCAGTGCCATCCGTTTGGCGCGAACTTCGTCCACTTCTTTCGCACGGCTGCGACCGCCTTTTCCGCCTTTGCCGCCCTGGCGACGTCCACGGCGCCGGCCGCGACCGCGACGGGGCTTATCTTCGCCTTCCCCTTCGGCCGATTCGTCCTCGCCTTCACCGTCTTCCGAATCGTCTTCGTCTTCATCATCATCGTCGCTGTCATCATCCGATGTACCGTCTTCGATGGTGGCGACTTTGTCCTTTTCAGAGGTGTCGATCTCTTCCAGGCCGTCTTCAGCCAAGTCTTCGGCAAGAGCCTCTGCGCTCTCATCCTCGGCGTCGTACTCTTCGCCTGGCGAAACTCCGTCGTTTTCTTCCTCCTCGCGCAAACGTGCCTCTTCGGCTGCGGCCTCGGCCTCTTCGGCGAGCAGCGCCTCGCGGTCGTCTTGCGGGATTTGATAATAGTCGGGATGGATTTCGCTGAAAGCGAGGAACCCGTGACGATTGCCGCCAAAGTCAACAAACGCCGCCTGAAGCGACGGTTCAACTCTGGTTACTTTAGCTAGATAGATATTGCCTTTGATCTGCTTGTGTTCGGCAGATTCGAAATCGAATTCCTCAATCCGGTTGCCTTTGAGTACCGCCACCCGGGTCTCTTCCGAGTGGCGCGCATCGATTAGCATGCGCGTTGCCATTAAGTTGTCTCCAAACGCCGGACCGAGCAGCCAGCTGCTCGCCAAGGGGGCGTCTTATATGTGGTGAAAATACGCGCGCATGAAGCGCGCCGATTGCTATCTTCGCATCTCGCCGTGTTACCGAGGAGCCTACGATATTCGTGTCTGCTGTGATTGAGTTGCGGATCATGTCCGCGCTCCGGCTCGCACATTCGACAGCGCCAAAGGGGCGCTGTGAAACTGTCTGCGAGGTAAAGCGTCTCGTCACTGCATCAACCTGTTAGTGGCCGTTCGCGGAGAAAGCCGGAAGGCCGAGTGAAAGAGCTGTTCAATTCTGCGCAACATCTGCGCGATCAAACGAACTACTGGAAACATCGCTAGCACCGTGGGTTACGCCTCGCAACTCTATTGCGCTGTTAACCGGCAACATCGTAGTCCCGTAACCATCATGAGCATTCGCACACTCCTGTTGTTGGTCATTGGCCTGCCAGCTTTGCTGATTGCCGGTGCCATTACCGCAGGACTGACAATACCGGTTCCCGAATGGGGACGGGATTACGTATTGCGATTTGCTTTGGGTGCGGAAGGCGGGAAGGTTGAACTTCCAGTGGTTGAAGGGCCGGATGATCCGGAACGCCCATTGGTCGTAATTGATGCCGGTCACGGAGGAAGAGATCCAGGCTCAATCGGAACGGCGTCAGACGGTACCGAAGTGCTCGAAAAAGATGTCGTGCTCGAGATAGCACTGGCCGTGCGAGATGAGTTGCTTGAAGGTGGAGGGATTCGCGTAGCGTTGACTCGCGAAGATGATCGGCTGTTACCTTTGCCTGACCGCCCAGAGATCGCACGCTTGCTCGCTGCAGACCTATTCCTGTCAATTCATGCCGATTCCGCCGGGGAACGCAGTGATGTACGTGGAGCTAGCATTTACACGCTTTCAAACGAAGCATCGAGCGAGGCAGCCGCCCGTTTTGCCGCACGCGAGAACAATGCCGACATCGTGAACGGCCTGGGTATTGAAGGCGAAAGTGAAGCTGTCAGCAATATATTGGTGGAACTCGCGCAGCAGCGGACTCAGGAAGACGCGACAGAGTTTTCGTCGCTTATTCTTAGGGAAGGGGGCGAGATGCTGGCCTTTCATCCGCAGTCACAAAGATCAGCTGCACTCGCAGTGCTCCGCGCACCTGACGTACCCGGTGTGCTGTTTGAAAGCGGTTTCGTTACCAACCAGGCAGATCGAGCGCGACTGACGACAGCCGAGGGAAGGGCAATTTACGCCACCGTGCTTGCCCAGGCCATTCGAGTGTATTTTGCGCGCCGCACGGATACATCCGAAACGCCCTGACAGGGTCGCAGCATTCGCCACAATCTCGCCGAAAACGCTGCAAATCGGCTAGCCACGCTTGTTCGAGCGTTGTAAAACGCAGCTGTGATGTCTGACACAGAAGCTCTGCCGCCGCTGCAATACG
>JBCBHD010000077.1:0-11560 GCA_038526115.1 Pseudomonadota bacterium
GACCTCGTCGAGCGGGATGGCCTGATCGGCTTTCTTGAACTCCATCAGCCCGCGAATGGTCAGCAGTCGTTCGGACTGCTCGTTCACCGACTTGGCGAATTCTTCGTAGTTTTTGTGATCGTTGCCGCGCACAGCGTGCTGCAATTGCGCGACATTCTGCGGCGTCCAGGCGTGCTCTTCGCCGCGCAAACGATATTGGTAGATGCCGCCGACATCGAGCATGTTCTTGTAGAGCGGATTGTCGCCATAAGCCTGCGCGTGGCGGCGAACGCTTTCCTCGGCGACCTGTTCCAGCCCGACGCCATCAATCGTTGTCGCTGTGCCGGTGAAGTACTTTTCGACAAAGTCGCTCGACAGTCCAACCGCGTCGAAAATCTGCGCACCACAATAGGATTGGTAGGTCGAAATACCCATCTTGGACATGACCTTGCGGATGCCCTTGCCGATGCTCTTGATGTAGTTCTGTTCAACCTCGCGAGGGTCGAGTTCGAGGTGCTTTTTGCGACGAATGTCCTCAAGCGTTTCGAACGCGACATACGGGTTGATCGCTTCCGCGCCGTAGCCTGCCAGCACGCAGAAATGATGGACTTCGCGCGCTTCACCGGTCTCGATCACAAGGCCCGTCTGCATCCGCAGACCCTGCCGGACGAGATGATGGTGCACCGCAGCTGTCGCCAGAAGCGCGGGCATTGGCACGCGATTTTCGTCTTGCGCGCGGTCCGAAAGAACCAGAATGTTCTGGTCTTGCAGCACAGCTTCGGTTGCGGCCCAGCACATTTCCTTGAGCGCGAGTTCTATCCCTTCAACCCCGGCTGAAGCGTCCCAGGTGATATCGATCGTGGTGCAACGGAACGCCCCATCGAGCGCCGCTTCGACCGAGCGGATCTTGGCCAGATCTTCATTGGTCAGGATCGGCTGTTCCACTTCCAGCCGCTTATGCGTGCCGGCGTCGTGACCAAGCAGGTTAGGGCGCGGGCCGATCATGGAGATCAGGCTCATCACCAGCTCTTCACGGATGGGGTCAATTGGCGGGTTGGTGACCTGCGCGAAGTTCTGCTTGAAGTAATCGTAAAGCAGCCGGGCTTTGTCAGACAGGACAGCAATTGGCGTATCGGTGCCCATTGAACCGATGGGGTCGTCACCCTTGACCGCCATAGGTTCGAGGAAGCGCGACACGTCTTCTTGCGTGTAGCCGAAAGCCTGCTGGCGCTGGAGCAGCGTGGTTTCACTTTCGGGAATTTCCGACAGCTCCGGCTCGATATGGTCAATGTCTTCGAGCTTGTACTGCGCTTGCTCCAGCCATTCAGCGTAGGGCTCTGCCCCGGAAAGACTGGCTTTCAGTTCTTCGTCTTCAATGATGCGACCTTGTTCCAGATCGATCAGCAGCATTTTGCCTGGCTGAAGGCGCCATTTGCGGGTGATGTCTTCCTCCGCAAACGGCAGAACGCCGCTTTCTGAAGCGAGGCAAACCAGATCATCCTTGGTCACGCAGAAACGTGCGGGGCGCAGACCGTTGCGATCAAGCGTTGCACCGATCTGGCGGCCATCCGTGAAGCAAACCGCAGCAGGTCCGTCCCACGGCTCCATCAGCGCTGCATGGTATTCGTAAAAGGCGCGGCGATCGGGATCCATCAGCGGGTTTTTCGACCACGCTTCGGGGATCAGCATCATCATCGCATGTGCAAGCGAATATCCGCCGGCGAGCAACAGTTCGAGAGCGTTATCGAGACAGGCCGTGTCCGATTGGCCATGCGGAATGATCGGCCACATCTTGTCGAGGTCCGGGCCGAGAAGGTCGGATTCCATCGTCCGACGACGGGCGTTCATCCAGTTCACATTGCCGCGATTGGTGTTGATCTCACCATTGTGGGCGATCAGGCGGAATGGGTGAGCGAGACGCCAGCTTGGGAAGGTGTTGGTTGAGAAACGCTGGTGGACGAGGCCAAGCGCACTGACGCAGTCAGGATCGCGCAGATCATCGTAAAATGTACCGACTTGTCCGGCCAGCAGCAGGCCCTTGTAGACGATCGTGCGGCTAGAGCAGCTTGGCAGATACAGCTCTGTGACACCTGGCAGATCATGCTTTTCGGCCAGTTTGGCGAGCGGGTTCTGCACCTGCTTGCGGATCACCAACAGCTTGCGTTCGAACGCATCCTGATCCGCGCAGTTTTCTCCGCGAGCGATGATCGCCATCTGGATCACCGGCATCGAATCGATTACGGCATCGCCTAAACCGTCCAAAGTGGTCGGTACATCGCGCCAACCGATGAAGCGCTGGCCTTCCTTGGCAGTGAACTTTTCAAACCGTTCCGCTACGAATGCGCGCGCATCATCGTCCTGCGGCATGAAGCACATGGCGACGCCATATTCGCCTGCTTCCGGCAAATCGTGGCCGTGATCATTGGCCCAGCGGCGAATCAGGGGATCCGGGATCTGGATCAGCAAGCCTGCACCGTCGCCCAGCAACGGGTCGGCACCCACGGCACCGCGATGATCGAGCTTGTCCAGAATCTCGAGCGATTGTTCGATAATCGCATGGCTTTTGACGCCCTTGATATGGGCAACCATGCCCACTCCGCAGGCGTCATGTTCATTGGCGGGGTCGTACAGACCCTGGGAATTGGGAAATCCCATGGCAAAGTTCCGTCCTGTCAGATGCCGATGAATGCGGCCCGGCTCGCGCTATGGCGAGGGAGCACTCAATGGCAGAGTGTCGTGCGGGTCGCATGCCCTTATGGGCACCCGCTTACGTTCGGTACCCTCATGCCGACAGGAACGCGATTTTGCAACCGCGAAACGCGAAGGATTATTTCACAGGGGTAAGGCCAGCCTTTGGCTTGATTGCGTGCCGCGCAATCGGACTGGCTGGGGATTGCGTTAAATGCGAGGCTTTATGCTGCCAGATCAGGCCGCGCCGCGCATGTCGTGCAGTTTCGACAAAGCGTCGCGGAGTTCAGCTTCCTTGCCGCCCGTCGTCTCGTTGGCAGGATCGTGATCATTCTCCGCCCGCTCTGTTTGAGGCGCACGGCCACTTTCGGTGAACAATGACAAGGCTTTAAGCGCTTCAGCCAAAGCTGCATCGCGTTCGAATGCCTGTTCGGTTTGAGGTTTGGCGCGGGCGGCTTCCTGGCGTTCATGCAACGCGACCGCCAACCTTTCCACCATCTGCATCAGGCTCAGATCCTGCGGCGGGACAGCGCGAAGTTTGTCGATAGCAGTCGGAGCGTGATCGGTCTTGCTGGGGCGGCCGTTCGATTCGTTGGCTTGCTTGTGGTCGGATAGCTGTGTGAATTCACCAAGATCCAACAGATCCTTGTGAAGCGCTGCCTGACGCGCGCGATGATCGCCCAGTGCCTGAACCAGTTCAAAGGGCTTTTCACGCGGGCGCTTGCGACGAAGCAGCGGCCGATCAAACGGCTCATCTGCGTCTTTGGCTGGCTTGCAGTGCTCATCCTTCAGGGGATCAATGGCTTCGACCTCAACCTGAGGCTCCGGATCGGCTTCCTGCTCGGCACCCAATTCCAACGTCTCAATCGGCTCGGTCACCTCTTGATCGTCTGTCGTATCGAATTGGTGTGCATCGACCGGAACATCGAGTTCAAGCAGCTCTTCGTCAGCCGGCTCTTCTTCAATGGGAGCATCGAGACTGTCACTGCCAAGTTCGGCTACGGGATCAATCGGGCGGACCTGATCGGAGGCGTCATCCACAATGGTGCCTGAACGTGCAGCGACCATGCTGCGCCACTTTATCGCGGTGAAATAGCCGCAGGCCGCACCCATCAATGCGGCGAGTGCGGCGAAAAAATAGCGGGCGAAATTGTCAAGCACGCCAAGCGCGGTGACAGTTGTGATCCGGTTGATGATGTCCCCGGGCAGAACCAGCACTGTGAGCCCGGCGAGCAAAGCGCCCCAGATTGCCAGAGATGGCACGAAGAACGGGTGCGTAGAGATGGGCCGACGGTTGCGGCGACGCATCTTGAATTCGCTGTTTGCGGACCTGCTGAAAAGCATGATGCCCCTTGCTCCTACCCTGTTGATCCGACTCCCCGGATTAAACAGGAGCCGGAGCGGAAAGGGCAGCTGGCCCATCCCCGCGATTAACATCGGCTAGCAAGAGATGGTAAACGTCTTGATAACGCCGGGCATTGGTTGCCCAATCATGGCGGCTGCGAACATGGGCGACGCCGCGTTCGCGGATCGCATCCCATTCATCTCGGCTGTCGAACACTTCTGCGAGGGCTGCGGCGCAGGCCGCAGGGTCATCCGGTGCAAACAGAAAACCGGTTTCGCCATGCGTCATCAGCTCGCGGTGGCCGCCGACATTGGATGCAGCGACGATCCGCCGCTGGGCCATGGCTTCGAGCGGCTTCAACGGCGTGACCAGATCAGTAAGCCGAGAAGCCTTCCGCGGATAGGCGAGCACATCGATCAGCGAATAGTACCGTTCCACCTCGGCATGCGGCACGCGTCCGGTAAAGATCACAGCGTCTGGCTCAGGCAGGCGGGCTGCCGCTTCTCGCCACTCGGAATCCATTTCGCCGGCCCCCACCAGCAGCAAACGTGCGCCCGGATAGCTTTTGCGCAAGGCCGGCATGGCGGCGATCAGATCATCAACACCCTCATAGGCGTAGAAGCTGCCGATATAGCCAATGACCGGGGTATTTTCGGAAAGGCCCAGTTCGCTGGCAAGCTTCTCATCCCGCCCAGGCGGTTCGCCGAAGAGTGACAAATCAACGCCATTCGGCATGATACCGATCTTTCCGGGCGCAATGCCGCGGTCGATCAAATCGTCGCGCAAGCCCTGACAGATTGTGAAAACTGCATCGGCGCGGTGAACGATCTGTGTCTCAAGCGCGCGGGTCAGATGATATTTGACCGATCCTTCGGTGCCGGTGCGATTCCCAACAGCCGCGTCCTCCCAGAAGGCACGGATTTCGTACACAAATGGAATTCCAAGTGCGCTTGAGGCGCGCCATGCTCCCGCGCCGCAGAGGGCCGGTGAATGCGCGTGAATGACATCGGGACGCCAATCGCTCGCAAGCGCCTGGATCGATGCAGAAAGAGCAGCGATTTCCTTGATTTCGCTCAGCCCCGTTGGGCCGGATGCGGAGCCATTGGTACGGTGAAACGTCAGGCCGTCGACAGTTTCAGTTTTGGGTGCATTCGCATCAGCGGAGTGGCGCAGGCCGGTGATGCCGCGCACATCTATGCCCAATGCCTGCTGCGCTTTCAGGATCGCGCGCGTGCGGAAAGTGTAGCCGCTGTGCAGCGGCAGCGAATGGTCAAGGACGTGCAGAACCCGTGTCATGCCGCTTCCTTTGGCATGAATGTGCTTAACGGCCCGTCAACTGCCTTTGTTTAATGCCCTCGCTAAAGCGCGTGTGAGTGCGTGCCGGTACAGCGTTGTTATGATCGATTATTTCGCCCTTGCTCTTGGACATGGCCTGATGGCCATTGCGCTGCTTCACCTTGTGATGCGCGATGGGCTGGATGTTGATCCTCTGATCGGCGGGATCAAGGATGCCATCAGGCAAAAGCGCATGGACGCGAGCGTCGCCGGACGCAACGCAGCACGGCGAAAAAAGGTCGAGAAGCAAGCGGGTGGCCCCATGCGCTCAAGCAGCGCAAGCGATAGCGCTGACAGAACACGCTCAAGCAGCGCAAGCGGTAGCGCAAAGAAAAATCCCGGCTGATGCTCGATCTCGTCTTTCTCGCCTTCATCGGCTTCATCTTGGTGCTCGGACTGCGCCGCCCGTTCCTGTGGGTGCTGCTGTATGTCTATATCGACATCATCGCCCCGCAGCGGATCGGCTATTCGATCATCCAGTCGATTCCGGTTTCGCTGATCGTGTTCGGCGCGGCGTTTGGTGGCTGGCTGTTGCTGGATCGCAAAGAAGGCGTTCGCTTCACGCTGCGACAGGGTCTGATCCTTGCCTTGCTGCTCTATTGCTGGTGGACCACCGGCAATGCCGATTTCCCGGACAATGCTGCCACCAAATGGGATTGGGTGTGGAAGGCACTGCTGTTCGCGCTGTTCCTGCCATTCACCTTGACCACTCGGGCGCGGCTCGAAGGATTGGCGCTGATCCTGGTGCTGTCGATTGCAACGATTGTGATTGGCACCGGCATGAAAACCGTGCTCGGCGGTGGCGGATACGAAAACCTGAAGTTCTTCGTCAACGACAACAGCGGGATCTATGAAAGCTCCACGCTGGCGACAGTCGCCATCGCGCTGACGCCGATGATCGCGTGGTTCACCCGCTATGGCACGATCTACAAGCCACAATGGCCGGTCACCGTGTTTGCGGTACTGCTGATCTTTGCGTGTTTGATGGTTCCGATTGGGACGGAGGCGCGCACCGGCCTTGTCTGCATAGCGGCGCTCGGCGTGATGCTGGTGCGCTATGTCAAACAACGCGTGCTGTTCGTGGCCGCTGGGGCTGTTCTGGGGCTTACCGCGCTGCCCTTCCTGCCTCCTAGCTACTACGAAAGGATGGCGACAATTGCCGAGCCAGGCGGCGATGAAAGCGCATCAACCCGTGTCGCTGTGTGGTCGTGGACGCTGGACTATGTGCAGGAAAACCCGTTTGGCGGTGGTTTCGATGCCTATCGCGGCAACAAGTTCACCTATGAGATGCCGGTCAAGGAAGAAGTCGGCAACACAACTTCGGTGGAATTCCGCGAAGTGACCGATGAAGGCCGTGCTTACCACTCGGCCATCTTCGAGCTTCTGGGCGAACAGGGATATCCCGGGCTTACCATCTGGCTGCTGTTGCACGGCCTGGGCGTTTGGCAAATGGAGCGGATCCGGCGCCGCTGGAAAGCCAAGACCGCCGAAGATGAAGCATGGATCGCTCCGTTTGCGACAACGCTGCAACTCGCGAGCCTTGTTTACATCGTTGGCGCGCTATTCCAGGGGATCGCGTATCAGCCGGTAATGCTGATGATCATTGGCTTGCAGATTGGCCTCAACAATTATTGCAAGCGGATCGAGTCGGAACGCGCAAAACTGGCCAAGAACGAGCGGCCTTCACCCGCATCGGAACGCGCTGCAAAGCGAGCAGGCAGGACCAAGCCACGCGATGCCGTAACGGCATAGCCTTCTTCTGACCTTTACCATTGCGTTTCGACCTGCCGCCTGTCACAAGAGGTGCAGCTTAACGTAAACGTAAAGCAGCTGCGTGCGTTCAATTACGCAGCCAAAAAGGCAGAGGAGCATCCCATGACACCGCAGGATCTGGCCGCGAAAGTCGGCGAAAATATCGGCACCAGCGAATGGGTCGAAATGAGCCAGGAAAAGATCAACATGTTCGCGGATGCGACGGGCGATCACCAGTTCATCCACGTGAATGAAGAAGCCGCCAAGATGACACCATTCGGCGGCACTATCGCGCATGGCTTCATGACATTGTCGATGATGCCCTATCTCGGCGCGAACAGCGACACGCCCAAGCTTGATGGCGTGAAAATGGGTGTGAACTATGGCGGCAACAAATGCCGTTTCCTCGCCCCGGTCCGCGCAGGCAAGCGTATTCGCGGCCACTGGAAGCTGCTCGAAATGAACGAAAAGCGCCCCGGCCAATGGCAGCAGACCTGCGAAGTCACCATGGAAATCGAAGGCGAGGACACGCCAGCGCTGATCTGCGAATGGATCACGCTCTACTTCGTGTGATCTGACAGGATCGCAAACCACAATATTGCCCTGCGGCACGCGGGGCTGGATCGTATCACCTCTCGAAAGGACTCCCCCACTATGTCACGTGACGCAGTCATCGTTTCCACCGCCCGCACGCCGATTGGCCGAGCTTACAAAGGCGGCTTCAACGCCACACCGGGCGCAACGCTCGGCTCTTTTTCATACGCAGCAGCCGTTGAGCGCGCTGGCATCGAAGGCGGCGAAGTCGACGATGTGGTGTGGGGCGCAGTTCTCACGCAGGGCACGCAGGCTGGCAATATCGGTCGTCAGGTTGCTTTGCGCGGCGGCGCACCAGTAACGGTCGCGGCGCAGACCATTGATCGTCAGTGCTCTTCGGGTCTGATGGCGATTGCGACCGCTGCCAAGCAGATTGTTGTCGACAATATGGAAATCGTCGTCGGCGGCGGTCAGGATTCGATCTCGATGGTCCAGACCCCGGAAATGCGCGTCGCTCCCGATCCTTCGCTGATCGCGATGCACAAGGACGTGTACATGCCTATGCTTGGCACCGCCGAGACGGTTGCTGCGCGTTATGGCATCAGCCGCGAGGCGCAAGACGAATACGCGCTGCAATCGCAAATGCGCACTGCAGCAGGGCAAGAAGCGGGTCATTTTGACGCAGAGATCGTTCCGTGCACGACGACGATGGGCGTGAAAGACAAGGAAACCGGCGAGATTTCGATGGTCGAGCACACCTTGACCAAGGATGAAGGCAACCGCCCTTCGACCACGCTGGAAGGCCTAGCCTCGCTGAACCCGGTCATGGGTCCGGACAAAGTTATCACCGCTGGTAACGCATCGCAGTTGTCGGACGGCTCATCGGCATCGGTTCTAATGGAAGCCAAGCTGGCCGAGCAAAAAGGCCTGCAGCCGCTCGGTCGCTATGTCGGCATGGCGGTCGCTGGCACCGAGCCTGACGAGATGGGTATCGGTCCGGTCTTCGCCATTCCAAAGCTGCTCAAGCAGACCGGCCTGACAATGGACGATATCGGTCTGTGGGAGCTCAATGAAGCGTTCGCCGTGCAGGTCCTTTACTGCCGCGACAAGCTCGGCATCGATAACGACATTCTGAACGTCAATGGCGGCTCGATCTCGATCGGTCACCCGTATGGCATGACGGGCGCACGTTGCACCGGCCACGCGCTGATCGAAGGCAAACGCCGCGGCGCGAAATACGTCGTCGTCACCATGTGTGTCGGCGGCGGCATGGGCGCAGCGGGCCTGTTCGAGGTCTTCTAAGCCAGCCATCAGCCTGAAATCGGAAAGGCGGCGCAGGAGAGGTCCCGCGCCGCCTTTTTCGTATTAATCGAACGATATGGTTCCAGCGCTGCGCACGTAGATAGTGCAGCTCGATTGGCTGTCGGTGCACATAACGCTGTGCGCGATACCCGATCTTGAGGCGAAATATCCGCCTGCCCCAAGATCGGTTGATTGCGATACGCCATCAACTGCGTGGGCAATGTCCCCGGAGATTACGACGGCTTTGAGGTCACCGTCATCCGTGCTGAGATTGCCTTCGTCACCCGCTGGAACGCGTAGCAAGGTACCTGCAAGCCCGTCTCCATTAGGATCGCCCCAGAGATAGGATATCTCAGCCTTCGCTCCGAAGTCGCTCCAGACCATATTTCCCGCGTCTACATTGAGTGGACGTTCGCCATTGTCGAAGGCTTCTTCACCGGGTTTGACGAGGTAGGGACCTTCGGTGATTTCGAGAAAAGAAAGCGCCGGAGCGCCGGGCTGCGCCGCCGTAATGTGCACTTCGCCCGCTGGCTGGATCCAGAATGATCCCGGACCCATCCACATCTTGGCTGCATCGGGATCGTCATTGTGCAAACCGCCATCGATAACCACCGCACGATAGGTGATGTTGTGAATATGGGGCGGGGAAGAGAATCCGTCTGCAAAACGCAGTAAGACGCCCGATGGCACATCTTCGCGGATGTCGCCCCACAGCGTCCCAGCCTGAGGCGCCGCGTCACCGCGAGCCGGATTAAGCGGGATGTAATCGACCTGATCAGGGGTGAGGACCACGAGCTCTGGATCGGCAGAATCACTGTCGCCAGATGATCGGTCGTCTGCCTCTGTCGCGCAGCTTGCGATGGCAAGAGATGCGGCGCCGAGCAGGGTAAGAAAGGTGAATTTGCGAGTTGGTGTCTAGTTTTCGTGTTGAATAATTGGTCTTTCTCCTTTGGAGGAATCTACGTGCCTCATCGCGCTTTGTTCCGAATTGGCATTTCCTCTTTCGCGGTTTTGCGCCAAGACCAAGACTATGGGGATCATGGAAATCATCGGGATTGCGGGAAGCGTGAGCCTGCTGTCGGGCTGGCGACTTTACCTGTGTGTGTTTGCGACCGGGCTGGCGATGCGGCTGGATGCCTTGCCGGTGCCGGAGCATCTTTCCAGCCTCGCGGTCCTTGAAAACCCGTGGGTCATGGGGATCGCGGCTTTCGGAGCGTTGGCGGAGTTCTTTGCTGACAAGGTCATGTGGCTCGACAGCGCGTGGGATACGATCCACACGCTGGTGCGCCCGGTTGGCGGCGCATTGCTGGCGCTCGCCATCGTCGACCCATCCGATCCGGCGATGCAGGTTGTCGCATTCCTTCTGGGCGGCGGAGCAAGCTTTCTGGCGCACGGCGGCAAGGCCAGTGCGCGGGCGGTGGTCAACACTTCGCCAGAACCGGTCAGCAACCTGATGGCATCCAGCGCAGAGGATATCGCAACAGTTGGCCTGCTGTGGGTGGCCTATGAATATCCGGTGATAGCTGCAGGGATTGCGGTGGTCTTGCTGGCTTTGGTGGTAGGCCTGCTGATGTGGGCGCGGCGGGTGATCAAGCGACTGTTTTTCAGAGCGCCGAAGGTAGAGACTTAGCCCGCTTTCTGATCCATCGCCTTTCGAATGGCACCGGAAGATCCGCGCAGCGTGAATGTGTGTTTTGGGCCATCTGCGATAGAGACGACCACAGAGCTTTGGGAGCGAAGTGCGGTGATAAGTTGGCCCTCCCATTCCCAACCAATTTGTGGTTTCCCACCGCTTACAGATTCGGCGAGGCGTGTGATTTGAAGCCCATCCGAAAACTCGAACGTTACGGCCGTGCGCGCCCGCGGCAGTTCACCATCCACTTTCACCCGAAGCTCACAGGAGCGACCTTTTCGTCCATCGTCGGGACAAAAGAGCATTATGCCATTTTGATAGCTGCTTTCAACGAAACCACCATCGGTGACGTAAGCGTAATGCGAGCCTTCACCGCCGCCGGATTGCCATATGGACTGGGCCTGCGCGATGGCTCCTGATGATACAATCGCAGTGAACAGGACAGAGTATTTCAGCATGCCGTGACGCTCCAGTTTCTGATCTCTCTAACTATCGAGAACGCTGGCGTGACATACCGGTGTTGGACTGAACGAATGACAACAGCGCTCATCCGTGCTCGGCGATAAACTCCTCAACCACGGGCGCGACCTTAGTGCGCCAGCGGCTGCCGTTGAAAATGCCGTAATGCCCTGCGCCTTCGGCCATGTAGTAGCGCTTCTTCTTTTCCGAGAGACCGGTTGCGAGCTTCAGCGCGGCCTTGGTCTGGCCGAGACCCGAAATATCATCGCGTTCGCCTTCGATCGCGAGCAGCGCGGTGTCGGTGATTTCGGTCAGATCGACAATCTCGCCCTTGTGTTCGAACGTGCCGTTGGGGATCGAGTGTTTCTGGAACACTTCCTCGACGGTCTGGAGGTAGAATTCCGCCGTCATGTCGCAGACGCTGCGATATTCGTCGTAGAAGTCCTTTGTCGCCTGCGCGCTCGCATCGTCGCCCGTCGTCAGATGTTTGAACATCTCGTAATGGCTCATCATGTGGCTTTGCAGGTTCATGC
>JBCBHD010000078.1:0-11455 GCA_038526115.1 Pseudomonadota bacterium
AACCAAGCCGGAATGCGGTGTCCCCACCACAGCTGACGCGAAACGCACCACGGCTGGATGTTCTCCATCCAGTTGAAGAAGGTCTTTTCCCAGCTCTTGGGGACGATCTCGATCGTGCCGTCACGCACGTCCTGAATGGGCTTTTGCGCGAGCTTTTCAGCATCGACATACCACTGATCGGTGAGCCACGGCTCGATCACCACACCGCCGCGATCGCCGAACGGCGTTGCGATCTGGCGCGGTTCGGCGTCGTGCTCGACTTCCTCGCCCTTCTTGGTCTTGGCAATATGCGGAATGAGATAGCCGTCTGCCTTCAGACGCTCGACAACAGCTTCGCGAGCACCAGGAACACCGTCGCGTTTGAAGCGGTGCAGGCCTAGGAATTCTTCCGGGACCATATCATCCGCCGTCTGGCAGACATTAGCATCGCCATCGAGCATGTTGAGCATATCACCCGCTGCAATGCCCGCGCGCTTGCCCACCTCGAAATCGTTGAAATCGTGTCCCGGCGTGATCTTCACCGCGCCCGAACCCAGTTCGGGATCAGCGTGTTCATCCGCAACGATAGGGATACGGCGACCGGTTATCGGCAGGACAACGTGCTTGCCGACAACGCTGGCGTAGCGTTCATCCGATGGATGAACCGCGACCGCCATATCGGCGAGCATCGTTTCGGGCCGGGTGGTGGCGACTTCGATGTAGTCGCGGCCATCACTGAGGGTCTCACCGTCCGCCAAAGGATACTTGAAGTGCCAGAAGCTGCCCGGAATGGTTTGCTGTTCGACCTCAAGGTCCGAGATCGCGGTTTTCAGCTTCGGATCCCAGTTCACCAGCCGCTTGTCGCGGTAGATGAGTCCATCATTGTAGAGATCGACAAAGGTCTTGAGCACGGCTTTGGTGAAGTGCTCGTCCATGGTGAACTGCTCGCGTGACCAGTCCATCGAACAGCCGAGCCGACGCAGCTGTTTTGTAATGGCACCGCCGCTTTCGGCTTTCCATTCCCAGACCTTGTCGACGAATTCCTCACGCGAGTAGTTCGTCCGCTTGTCCTGGCGTTCTTCCATCTGGCGTTCGACCACCATCTGCGTGGCGATCCCGGCATGATCCATGCCGACGACCCAGAGCGCGTCTTTGCCGCGCAGCCGCTCATAGCGGATCACGATATCCTGCAGCGTGTTGTCGAGCGCGTGGCCGATATGCAGCGAGCCGGTCACATTCGGGGGCGGGTTTACGATCGTATAGGGTTCTGCATCCGGACGCTCGGGCCGAAAACCCCCGGTTTCCTCCCAATGCTGATACCATCGCGCCTCAATTTCGGCGGGGTTGAACGTTGTATCGAGTGATTGTGTCATGTCACGCTGAGCCATGCCAAGCCATTGGGTGCAGCGCAACAATTCTCGCGTGGCCTAGGCCATAAGGGCATCAATTTCGGCATTGGCCTTTGCCCGCAATTGCTGTTTGCACGCAATGAAACCGGGTTGCCCCATCAAGTCCTCAGCGCGTTGAACTGCGGTGTTCAGCAATTGATCAGCCGGAACGATCTCGTCTGCGAGACCTGCCGCCATGGCTTCTTGCGGGCCGAGCAACTGCGATGACAGCGCCAGCCTGCGTCGCCAAACCGGGTCGAGCCAGTGATCGAGAATGGCCTGCGCGACTGTTGGAAAGACCAATCCTGCCTTGGCTTCGGGCAGGCCGATGCGATGGTCACCATCCGCGGTCACGACCCAATCGGCACACAGGGCCACGATCCCACCAGCCCCGATTGCGTGTCCGTTGATGGCGCAAACCAGCGCGCAGGGCAGGCGATGAAGCGCTGCACAAAAGGCGTTGATCCCCGCACGCGCTCGGTCCGCATCTTCAGGCGTAAAGGTCGCGGCGATTTTCGTATCCATGCCGCGTGTGAAATCCTCTCCCTCACCTGTCAGCACTACGCCGCCCTCGGGCGCATTGGTGGCGAGATCGGCCAGCAGTTCAGCACCCTCTTCGAGAATGTCCGAACGCAAGGTGTTGTAAGGTGGGTTGGACAGCGTGACGAGGAGAGTCGCGCCGCGTCTCTCCTGTGCGAAACAGCTCATTCAACGATCCCCTCTCTCCGGTGCTTCCTCAACGTCAAAGACATACCTGTCGCCACAACCATTTGTCACCAGCGGTTGCGGATCAGTGCAACTCGGTGCTTGTTCGCACTCGATTTTGCCCGCATAGATTCAACGCGATGGATGGGTTGGCGCAATATTCGCTGGAGGATGAAGGCTCCGCAGGCTCACGCCTCGCCCTATCCGGCTCTCTGCTGGTTTCGACCATCGGCGTGATTGATCAGGACCTCTTTGCCATCGATGAGCCGCTCGCGGTGGTCGATATGTCAGGGGTAGAAGACATCGACACTGTCGGTGCCTGGATCGCCTGCCGCCTTGCTGCGCTTCACAGCGCCGAAATCGTTGGAGCAGACGAGCCGACCCAGCGGATCCTTGCGGCTGTTGAAGGCGCGGGCAATCAGGCTGATATGGTGCCGCCACGTGTGCCTGTGTGGAAACGTGTGCCATTGGCTCTGGCCGAGCAAGTCTATGATATCCGCGCCGGGATTTACGGGGTTGTCGGCTTTTTTGGTCAGATATTGATCGGATTCGCCAGCCTGCTGCGTCACCCCACGCGTTTTCCGATGAAAGCGCTGGTGCGGCAGATGGAACTCGTTGGCGTGTCGGCTTTGCCCATAATCGGGCTCATGAGTTTCCTCATCGGCGTCGTCATCGCGCAGCAGGGCGCTGTGCAACTTGAACAATTCGGGGCTGAAGCGCTTACGATCAATCTGGTTGGCCGCATTACCCTTCGCGAACTGGGTGTGCTGATGACAGCCATCATGGTTGCTGGCCGGTCCGGTAGCGCATTCGCCGCGCAGATTGGCACCATGAAACTGACCGAAGAAGTCGATGCGATGCGCACAATCGGTATCTCGCCGATTGAGGTGCTGGTGATCCCGCGTATCCTTGCCTGCACCTTCATGATGGTGCTTTTGGGGTTCTATTCGTCGGTGATCGGGATCATTGGCGGCGCGGTGGTCGGCCAGTTTGCGCTGGGCATTCCGTTCTTCACGTTCCTGGAGCGAATTCAGGATGTGGTTCCGACTCACGATCTGTGGGTCGGATTGGTGAAGGCCCCGGTTTTCGGCCTGATCGTGGCGTTAGCCGGCTGCTATCACGGCATGCAGGTTAAGGGGAATTCCGAGGAAGTCGGGCGGCGCACAACAATGGCTGTGGTTTCGGCCATATTCGCTGTGATTGTGCTCGACGCATTCTTCGCAGTGTTCTTCACTGAAGTGGGTTGGGGCTGAGCCATGTCGAATATCAAGACGCAGGAAGGGGAAGTCCCGCCCATTGTTGTGCAAGGGCTGGAAAACAAGTTCGGTGATTTCGCCGTGCATCAGAATCTCGATCTGACAGTCAATTCCGGAGAGATCATCGGCGTGGTCGGCGGTTCGGGGACCGGCAAATCGGTTCTGATGCGGTCCATTATCGGTCTGCAAACGCCTTCGGCTGGCCGCATACAAGTGCTGGGACGCGATATTACCGGTATCGATCCAGATCAGAATATCGGTGTGCGGTGCCAGTGGGGCGTGCTGTTTCAGGGCGGCGCTTTGTTCTCTACGCTGACGGTGGGCGAAAATGTCGAGGTGCCGCTGAAGCAATTCTACCCAGAGATAGAACCGGAATTGCGGCGCGATATCGCCCGCTACAAAGTGCTGCTGTCCGGCCTGCCAGAAGAGGCAATCTCCAAGTACCCATCAGAACTGTCAGGCGGGATGAAGAAACGTGCCGGTCTGGCCCGTGCACTGTCGCTTGATCCCAAGCTGCTGTTTCTGGATGAGCCGACGGCTGGCTTGGATCCTGTTGGCGCGGCCAAGTTTGACCGGCTAACTAAAGAGCTGAAGGAAACACTTGGCCTTACGGTGTTCCTGATCACGCACGACCTCGATACGCTCTATGAAATCTGCGACCGGGTGGCCGTGCTGGCAGACAAGCAAGTGATAGCGGTCGGCACGATTCCGGAACTGCTCGAAACCGAACATCCTTGGATTGACGATTATTTCAACGGCCCGCGTGGCCGGGCTGCATACGGCTCGCATATGCGCGGTGAGTCGCAATAAGATGGGCGATCGATTGGCTTACTCCATAGACAAGCGCGCCCAAGGGCGTTCATAGGAACAGGCAATGGAAACAAGAGCAAACCACCTCTGGGTCGGCTTGATCACTCTGGTGCTGCTGGCAGCGCTAGCCGCCTTCATTGTCTGGATTGCCCGTCTCGGGCAGGGTCAGCAAAACGAATACGATATCTTTTACAAACAGACCGTCAGCGGCCTTGCCAATGGCAGTCAGGTTTCGTTTGCCGGTGTCCCGGTTGGGCAGGTCAGCGAAATTGCGCTGTCTGATGATGATCCGGAATTCGTCCGTGTCCGGGTGAAAGTGAAAGAGGATGTGCCAATTCTGGTCGGCACAACAGCAACCATTCAGGCCAGTTTCACCGGTGTTTCGACCATTCTGCTGGATGGTGCGCGCAAGGATGCACCGCCGATCACATGTGAAACCACCGCCTGTCCGGAAGGCGCTCCGGTTATTCCGCCAAAGGATGGCGGGCTGGATGCGCTGCTAAACAGCGCGCCTTTGTTGCTGGAACGGCTGGCGACGCTGACGGAAAACCTGAATCTTCTGCTCAATGATGAAAACCGTGAGGAGCTTGCGGGTATCCTGCGCAATTCCAACCGTCTAACAGAAGAGCTGGCACGAACAGCGCCTCGTCTGGAAGGCACATTCTCCGAGTTGGAAGGCGCACTAAAGGAAGCGGGCGAAGCGCTTGACGCGTTCGAGCAGGCGACGAAGACGACCGATCAGCTGCTCAATACCGAGGGTCCGGCGCTGGCTGCTGAACTACGCGGAACGCTGGCGTCTGCCAATCAGGCCGCCGCATCGCTTGCATCGACGCTAGAGGACACGCGCCCTGCTGCTCGGGCGCTGCGCGAAACCACTCTGCCTGCAGCAGAGGCGACATTGCAGGATCTGCGCACGACCAGCCGATCCCTGCGGGCAATCACAGAGCGGCTCGAAAATGAAGGCGTCGGTTCACTCGTCGGCGGGCAGTCTTTGCCCGACTACGAACCGCAATAGGGGCGCAAGGCAATGGATCGGTTAGTCAACACGATAAAGGCAGGCGTTCTGGGATTGGGCGCAATGGCGCTAGGCAGCTGTGTAAGCCTGGGCGGCAATGTCGAGCTGCCGCCGAGCTTGCTGACGCTGAGTTCAACGGATGTTGCGCCCGCTGGCTCCAGCGCGAGCACGGGCGTTTCCGCTGATGATGGAGCGATTGCTGTGCTGACGCCGGAAACGCCGGCGAAGCTCAATGTCTTGCGTGTGCCTGTCACTGTCAGCCCGACAGAGATCGCCTATTTGCAGGAAGCTGTTTGGGTCGAAAAACCAGCACGATTGTTCCGGCGTTTGCTCGGCGAAACGCTGAGAGCGCGTGGTTCCACTCTGATCCTCGACAGCGATGATACGCCCAAGCTCGCAGGCCAGACATTGCGCGGAACACTGTTTGATCTGGGCTATGATGCTGCGGACTCGTCTGTGGTGGTTCGCTTTGATGCGATCCGCACCAGTGCGGCAGGCGTGGTCGAGACCCGGCGATTTGAAGCGCGTGAAAGCGGCGTGCTGGCCGAAGCGGCTTTTGTCGGCCCAGCGTTGAACCGCGCCGCCAACACTGTGGCGAGCGATGTGGCGGATTGGATGGCGCAAGCCCCCAAGGCGCCGATCCAGCCCAGCGCGCCGCCCATCATGGACGGAGCGAGCACGCCAGCCGGGTGAAGGCTCTATTCCGGACGGGTGCCCTCAATCCAGGCATCACCTTGCGCCAACCGCCCAAGTTGATGGGCAAACACGAAATCAAGCTCGCGCTTGATCCTTCGATCTTCGGCTTCTTCGTCACGCCCCCACTGTTCGATTTGCCAATCTTCTTCGAGGCTTGCGGCGCGCCACAAGAGGCGCGGGTCGCCTTTCGTTTCGAGCGCGGTCAATCCGATCACGAGCGACGTGGCGAGGCTTGTCATGCTTTCGAGCGCGGCCAAAGCGAACGGGTCAGGCGCGCTGAGGCGTTTTCGTAGAATGTCGAGCGCGCCCGCATCCTGCTCGGCGTGGATGATCCCGCTCACTCGCTTGAATTTGACACCTTCGCGCTGTTCGAATTCGGTGAGAATTGGTTCCCAAACATCCTGCTGGCGAGCATAAAGCGGCTCATCAGGATCAGCGCGATACAGCAGTGTGTCCGTGTCAGCATAAGCGACAAGTTTATGGGCTACCCCTTCGGGATGCGGCGCAATCACATCGATTGCGTAGTCAACCATGTCGCGCAGGATGAAGCTCTTGGGATCGATCTCTTCGCCCTGGCCGCGCCATTCCGAAGCGAGCGCCTGGGCAAGATCCTGATGCGGGACAATCTGTGGCTTGCCTTTGACCGTTTTGATTCCGCGCCCATCCAGCTTCACCTGCCAGCCGCCATCGACGGATTCGGCATCGGCCAGTTCATAAAACCGCTTCATTATGGCTCGCCCCGCTCGCGATCGCCCGCTTTCCACCGCTTCGCTAACAGCGGCGGAGCGAAGAAAAAGCCGATCATCCCTCCGACAGCCAATGCGACGCCCAGCCAATACGGCGCTTCCACCAGCGTACGAGCAATGGATATTCCGGCGATAACGCAGGCTATCGACCCAATCCGGATTGCGCCCAGCACATAGTAGCGTTTGACGGCGCGAGCTTCCGCTTCTTCGGAAGTCACGGGAGCAGTCACAGCAATTGCTCCAACTCGGCAACGGTGCCGGCGATGACCGCCGCGCCAGCTTCAGTCAGTTCGCGGGGCTCATGATATCCCCAAGCCACGCCAACAGCGCGGACATTGGCTGCTCGCGCCATGTCGATATCGAAAGTGGTGTCACCGATCATCACCGCTTCCACCGGTGTTGCCCCCGCTTCAAACAAGGCTGCTTCCAACATCGCGGGATGAGGCTTGGACGGGTGCCGATCCGCAGTCTGGAGTGATACGAACAAGTCGGTGAGACCGTGCGCGGCCAGCACCGATTGCAGCCCGCGATCCGACTTGCCGGTCGCCACGGCAAGCTGCCAACCGCTTTGGTGCAATCTCGCTAGCAGCTCGGCGATGCCATCATACAGAGGCTCGCGCAAAAGCCCCTCTTCGCGCCGGGAAAAGTAACCGCTCTTGTAGAATTCGACGACCGTCTTGGCGTCACTGTCGCTGATGCCGGGCGAAAGCTCGCGAATGGCTACCTGCAGGCTCAGGCCGACAATCCGCCGTACCTGATTGCGATCCGGCGCGGGCAAGGCAGCGCGTTCGAACGCCTGCACCATTGTATCGCAGATATCGGCCTGACCATCGACCAGCGTGCCATCGCAGTCGAACACGGCCAATCGAGTGCTGCCCTCGGTCATTTGCGGCGCCCCTTGGGTTTGCCTTTGGTCTTTGCCGCCTTCCTTGCTGTCGTTTTGGAAGTGGTCCGGCCCCGGCGCTCTCCGCGCCGATCCTTGCGGTATTGCTTGGCGTGCTGACGTGCCGCCTGCTTCTTTTGAGCCGGCGTGCGCTCCGGCGCTTCATCACGCATGGGCGACGCATCGCTTAGGCTGATATCAAAGCCCAGTTGCTCCATGCTCGATGCGAAATGTTCCGGCAATTCAGCTGTCACATCCAGCTTGCCGCCGCCGGTCTTCTCGCCTGTTGTGTTGCGACCTGGTTCGGAGATAATCAGGCGGCGCGCATGGAGGTGCATCTTGCGGCTGACGCTGCCGGTCAGAAAAGCATCCTGCCCGCCATATTTGCCGTCGCCTACAATCGGATGGCCGATAGCAGCCATGTGGACGCGTAATTGGTGTGTGCGCCCTGTCAGCGGCTCCAGCTCAACCCAGGCGGCGCTGTTTCCGGCGCGCTCTACTACGCGGTAGCGTGTCTTGGCTGGAGCCCCTGATTCCTCATCGACATGCATTTTTTCGCCGCCGGTGCCGGGTTGCTTTGCCAGCGGGGCATCGATTGTCCCTTCGCGGGTTTCCGGAACACCAACGACGAGCGCCCAATAGACCTTGCGCGCTGTTCGCCCGGCGAAACGTTTGGAATAGGCCGCTGCCGAGCCGGGGGTGCGGGCAACCAGCAAGACGCCGGACGTATCCTTGTCCAACCGGTGCACCAAGCGCGGGCGCGGTGTCTCTTCGCCATCAACGAATGCATCCAGCAGGCCATCAATATGGCGGGTGGTCTTGCTGCCGCCCTGCGTCGCCAGGCCCGGAGGCTTGTTGAGGACGATCGCCGTTTTGGTTTCCCGGATCACCATGTCCTTCGCCTCGGCAATATCCGCTTCGGTCAGTTCACGGCGCTGGCGCGGTTTCCGACCGGACGTGTCGCCTCCCGGAGGCACACGCAGCACTTGCCCGGTCGCAAGGCGATCCTCTGGTTTTGCGCGTTTGCCATCAACCCGCACCTGACCGGTCCGAGCCCAGCGAGAAATCGTTGCAAAGCCGATTTGCGGCAAGTTGCGTTTGAACCAGCGGTCAAGCCGGATACCGTCATCGTCTTCATCAACGGTGAATTGGCGAACTTTGTCAGAGGAATTGGTCATTGCGCGCTCTGGATGGCGACAAGGCCAACTAGGAAGAGGAAGACTCCCAAGATAATCGATCCGCCTGCATAGAGGGAGGCGAGCAGATACTGCCCGCGATAGATCATTGTCACCATCTCCGCGCTAAAGGCGCTGAAGGTGGTAAAGCCGCCAATCAGGCCGGTCATTAGGAATAGCCGCAGGTTTTCACCTTCCACTCCGTCGCGAGTGAACCATCCCATGAGTGCTCCCATGATCAGGCTTCCCATAAGGTTCACGGTTAGCGTGGCCCAGGGAAATTGCATTTCTGGACCCGCCATCCTGTTGGCGAGGTGGCCCACCTGAAAACGAGCGGCAGCGCCAATTGCTCCGCCCAATGCGACATACAGAGTGGGGACAAAGGAGAATGATATTCCGTGAGACATTTGCCATCGCCTTAGCGGCGGTGCGGGCTGCTGCATAGCGATAGCCGCCAAACCTTCACCGGTATGATGTGGCTCTCGTGCAACGTACGCATTACCTTGCCAAAATCGGGTGCCATGGCTATAGGGCTCCCAGTTTGAGCGCGGTCCGACAGGATTCGCGCCGTTTTCAGCGTCAATTTTGTGCGCATTCCCGTGGGCTTCGCGGGCTCTGTGCATTTGAGATAAGGTAGTGTTCGTTTATGCAAATCATGGTTCGCGATAACAATGTCGATCAGGCTCTGCGCGCGCTCAAGAAGAAGCTGCAGCGTGAGGGCGTCTATCGCGAAATGAAGCTGCGTCGCCACTACGAAAAGCCGAGCGAAAAGCGCGCCCGCGAAAAGGCTGCTGCTGTACGCCGTGCGCGCAAGCTTGAGCGCAAGCGCATGGAACGCGACGGTATCAAGTAAAGATGCCGGGGTTGCGGGCGATAAGCGCTTGAACCCACCCACACGATAAGCCATCAGGGCGCGGTTCAATTCCGCGCCCTTTTGCTATTTGGCGCATACAACGATCAGGATACCACAATGACCGAAGTCACTCGCGTTCCGATTCAGCCGATTGCGAAAGGATCGCTCACCAAGCTGTGGCTGGGTGTTATTGTCGCCGTGCTTCTGGGTGCAGGGCTGGCATGGGCTGCTTTGCCCAAGACGTTCTCAATCGAAACGATTGCCGCTGGCGAAGGCGATATGCCGCAAATCGGTGACATGGCTTTTGTCCGATACACCGGTAAGCTCGCGGCGACTGGCGAAGTGTTCGATGAATATCAGGACATTCCGCTGCCGATCCCGGATATCTTTCCCAAGGGATCGCCATTCCCGGTTGAGGAAGGCGCGACCATTCCCGGCTTCTTCAAAGGTCTGCAGCAGATGCAAAAAGGCGGGAAGTACAATCTCTATATTCCGGCTGAAGATGGATATGGCGCTGAAGAGCGGGCCGACCCGCAGACAGGCGAGGTCCGCATTCCTGCCAATTCAGATCTGATTTTTGAGGTCGAGTTGGTCGATTTCATGAGCCGCGAAGAATTCGACCGTAATCTCTCGATCCTGCAGCAGGCCATGCAACAGCAAGGACCGGGCGGTCTTGGTGGGCCCGGTGCCGGACCGGGTGGCCCGCCACCTTCTGGTGGACCAGCACAGCCGCAGGGCGCGCAGCCCGGACCCGCAGAATAAGGCCCAGCAGAGTAAAGCAATGAGAAAGGGCATCCTCTCATGTCCGTAGACAAGGAAACCGTCGCCAAGATTTCCAAACTGGCGCGGATCAAGATGACTGATGAAGAGCTGGAGCGGATGGCTCCCGAGCTCAACAATATCCTCGAATGGGTCGAGCAATTGGGCGAAGTCGATGTCACCGGCATTGAGCCCATGAGCGCGGTAATTCCCAACACGTTGCGCTTGCGCGCCGACGAAGTTGACGCTGATCCCAAAACGGCTGGCGGGCGACGAGACGACGTGCTCGCAAACGCGCCCGTGGCCGAGCACGGTTTCTTCGGCGTACCTAAAGTGATCGAATAAGGCTGACCGAACAAAATGACTGATCTCACTCAGCTCGGCGTCAAGGCTATTCGCGATGGTGTTGCAGGCGGCGACTTTACTGCACGCGAAGTCGCGGAAAGCTTCAACGCAGCCGTGGCCGAAGCCGCAAAGCTCAACGCCTTTATTGTTACCACTCCAGAGCATGCCCTGGCCGCTGCCGACGCCACCGATGCCGCACGCGCAGACGGCAAGACTTTGGGCGCGATGGCGGGTGTCCCGATCGGGATGAAGGATCTGTTTGCCACGCATGGTGTGCAGACCACGGCTGCGAGCCACATCCTGGAAGGATTCAAACCGCAATATGAAAGCACCGTCTCGCAGAACCTCTGGGATGCGGGCGCGGGGATGCTGGGCAAGCTCAATCTTGATCAGTTCGCGATGGGCTCGTCGAACGAGACTTCGTATTTCGGCAATGTCTCTTCGCCGTGGCAGAAGGCGGGAACCAACGCGCCGATGTCGCCGGGCGGATCTTCGGGCGGTTCTTCATCCGCTGTTGCTGCGCGTATCGCTCCTGCT
Organism: Pseudomonadota bacterium; assembly: GCA_038526115.1. Classification (GTDB taxonomy): domain Bacteria; phylum Pseudomonadota; class Alphaproteobacteria; order Sphingomonadales; family Sphingomonadaceae; genus Erythrobacter. The sequence goes on from JBCBHD010000078.1 coordinate 11,148, forward strand.
GCGACCGGCACCGACACCGGCGGATCAATCCGCCAGCCGGCTGCCTTCACCGGCATTTGCGGGATCAAACCGACATATGGCCGCTGCTCGCGCTGGGGCGTCGTAGCGTTCGCCAGCTCGCTCGATCAGGCCGGGCCGATGGCGCGTTCGGTTGAGGATTGCGCGATCATGCTTGGCGCGATGGCCGGGTTCGATAGCAAGGATGCGACCTCCCTGCAGATGGACGTGCCTGACTGGGAGAATGCGCTCAACGCTGACCTGAAGGGCAAGAAGGTCGGCATCCCGCGTGAATACCGCATGGAAGGCAC
>JBCBHD010000079.1:0-11317 GCA_038526115.1 Pseudomonadota bacterium
TTGCCGGTATCATGGTCGACGAAGCGGGCCTTACCCACCTTGCCTACGCCCCCGAAATCGCCGGCGCGATGCTGCGCCGCCAGCAGGCCGATGCGGTCATTGCGGCGCGCAAGAAGGTCGTAATCGGTGCGGTCAGCATGGTCGAAGACGCGCTCGAAAAGCTCTCGGGCGATGGGATCGTCGAACTCGACGATGAACGCCGGGCGACCATGGTTTCGAACCTGCTGGTGGTGCTGTGCGGCGATCGCGAAGCGCAGCCGGTCGTTAACGCCGGAACGCTCTACCAGTAAGCAGGGCCAGCGAAGGAGGCAGCCGTGGCTGCACCCAAAAAAAAGGCGTTCGCTTTGCGGCTCGACCCGGCGGTCCACGCTGCGGTCGAGCGGCTGGCGGCTGCCGAACTGCGGTCGGCCAACGCCGAGATCGAAATGCTACTGCGCGAAGCGTTGAAAGCGCGCGGGATCGAAGTCGGCCAAAGCGCCAAGCCGCGCCGGGGGAGGCCGCCCAAACGGAACTCCTAGGTTGCCGCGCTCGCTTTCATAACCTGCCGACCGTCGCCCGCAAACGCGCCCAATTCCCACCCGTTATCGGATTGCCGCAAGGCAAGGATCAGCGCTTCGTCAATGATGGCCGGCGAGACTCCGCGAAAGGCAAAGTGCGTGAGCGCATTCTCTCCGAGTTCGCGCGCTGCAAATTGCAGCAGCAGGCTGGCGGTTAGCGGTCCGTGCACGACCAAGCCGCGATAACGCTCTACCTCTCGGGCATAAGGTGCGTCGTAGTGGATGCGGTGGGTGTTGAATGTCAGTGCCGAGAACCGAAACAGCAACCGCGGGTCCGGGCGAGTGACGTGGTAGGAACTCCACGGTGTGTGGTCGAAACGGTCATCGCCGATCTCCGGAGGACTGAGCGGCGCATCACAAGGCGCGGCTTCGCGATAGACCAGGGTTTGTGTTTCAAGCACCGCGCTCGCGCCATCGGCAAGTGTCTTGTGCTCGACATTGACGAAAGCGAGCTTGCCGCTGCTGCCTTCCTTTTCGCTGATAGAGGCGACGCGGCTCACGCGTTCTATCACACTGCCAATCTTCAAAGGCGCATGGAATTCGATCGCGCTTGAGGCCCACATCCGGCGAGGCATAGGGAACGGCGGGAGGAAGCTATCGGGGCTGTCATCCCGAGCGGGATGGCCGTCGTTACCGAGTTGTCGCGTTTGCGCATCAGGAGTGCCGAGCGCGAAGTGAATGCCTTGGGGCAATTCCGCGTTTTCCGGGAGCGGCAGATCGAAGGTCGCGAGCCAGCGCTTTGCCAGCCCTTCATCGAGCCGGTCGGTCGTGCGTTGTTCGCGCCCGATCCACGCGTCCCACTGGCTCATCAGCTTGCCCGTTCAAACACCGCCGCGATCCCCTGGCCACCGCCAATGCACATCGTTTCGAGGCCATAGCGTGCTTCGCGCCGATGCATTTCCGCCGCCATATCCGCCAGGATGCGCCCGCCGGTCGCGCCGATGGGATGGCCAAGCGATATGCCGGACCCATTAACGTTCAGAATGTCGCGGCGACTGTCGTCCTCAGACCAACCCCATCCTTTGAGCACCGCCAGAACCTGCGGCGCGAAGGCCTCATTGAGTTCAACCAGATCGATGTCGTCCCAGCTGTATCCGCGCCGTTCGAACAAACGCTCAACCGCCGGAACCGGGCCGATCCCCATGCGCGACGGATCGCAACCCGCCGCCGCCCAGCCTCCGAACCACAGTGAGGGTTCGAGGCCCAGCTCATCAAGCTTGTCTTCGGCGATCACCAGACATGCGGCCGCAGCGTCGTTTTGCTGGCTGGCATTGCCTGCTGTGACGATGGCATCAGCATCGCGCTTGCCATCGATGGCGCGCAGTTTGCCGAGTGTCTCCATCGAAGCGTCAGGCCGAAAGCCCTCATCCTTTGCAAAGGTCACCGGTTCACCGCGCCGCTGCGGTACGTCAACGGTCACTAGGTGATCATCGAACTTGCCCGCTTCCCATGCGGAGGCCGCATTTTGGTGCGATCGGACCGCATAGGCATCAGCGTCTTCGCGGCTGATGTCGTAGTCCTTGGCTAGGTTCTCCGCCGTTTCGATCATGCCGGTGATCACGCCGAACCGCTCAATCGGCTGGCTCATCAATCGCCCACGCGACAGCCGGTCATGCAGGGTGATATCGCCCATACGTGCACCGCCGCGCCCTTGCAGTGTGTAATGTTCGACGTTGGACATGCTTTCACAGCCGCCCGCAACCACCACGTCGGCCATGCCGGTTTCCACCATCATCGCTGCATTGGCGACAGCTTGCAGGCCAGAGCCACAGCGTCTGTCCAGCTGATAGCCCGGCACCTCAAGCGGGAGATCGGCAGCAAGCCACGACCAGTGTCCGATCGCAGGCGCTTCGGCGTTCCCATAGCCTTGCGAGAATACCACATCGTCAACGCGCGATGGGTCAATCCCGCTACGATCCATCAGGGCTTTCAGTACTATAGCGCCCAGTTCTCCGGCGTTGAGGCTGGATAGTCCGCCGAGGAACTTCCCAACCGGGGTGCGCAATGGCGAAACGATAGCGGCGCGTCTGGTCATGTGGATTCCTTATCCTTTGGCCTTGTCACTCAAGGCCACTGTTCCCGCATCCACCAGTTTGCCAATGGATCCACTGGACAGGCCAAGCCGCTCCGCGAGCACTTCTTCAGAATGCTGACCGAGATAGGGCGCAGGGGCCGGGTCGCCGGCTTCTTGAGCAGGGAGATTCGCGAAAGAACGGGTGGCGGGGTATTCGAAGCCGCTTGGGTTGGCAGGAGAAGGTCCGAACAATGGGTTGTCAGCCACCAGCGTTGGATCATTCGCCGCTTCATGCGCGGTCCGATATTTTTCGAAGGTGCAGCCTTCCGCAGCCATGCGCGCCTCCAAGGCAGTGTAGTCGTGGCTTCCTGCTACATTCTGAAAGATATCAAACAAAGCATGGCGATGTTTGAACCGGGGGTCGTCGCCATCTGAGAATTTGACGCCCACTTCGGCTTCCAGTTGCCCAATCGGAGTGGTGACACCGAACGCTTCGACCAGCCCTGCCCACTGTTTGGCAGTCAGCGCCGCAACCATGAATCGCACGCCGTCCTTGCTGCGGAAATCGCGTCCGAATGCTCCCCAGATGGCGTTACCGAGCCGCTGACGATCCGAGCCGCGATAGAGCATTTCGGCCATCATGCCGGAATTGGCTGTGGTGCCAATCGCCACATCGCCCAATGGCACTCGCACTTCGTTACCCTCGCCGGTGGCATCGCGATGCCGGAGCGCGGCCAGCAAAGCGAATGAGCAATAGGCACCGGTGATGAAGTCCCATGCCGGGAGCACCTGATTGACTGGAGGTGCGGTTTTCATGTCCCAATCATCAGGGCCGGTCATCAGCGGATAGCCGCTGGCGGCGTTGACAGTGAAGTCCATTGCCTGCCGCCCATCATGCCAACCCATAATCCGCACCGAAGTCATTTCTGGCGCAGAATCCGGTTGTGCGGATTTCATAGCTGCGTGGCTGAGAAAGCTCTTCTCCGGAAGATTGGTGATGCAGTTGCCGGTATTGGCGGCCAAAGCAACGCACAATTCGCGCCCTTCCCCGCTTCGCAGATCGAGCGCGACCGATTTCTTTGCGCGGTTCAGGTTTTCCCAGCTGAGCGATCGCCCCTCACTGGTGAGCATGTAGCGATCATAGTCGAGGCCACCGGCCTTGTGATCAACGCGAATGACCTCTGCACCCATCTGCGCGCAGTAAAGCCCCGCTGTGGGTGAAGCGACGAAACTGGAGACTTCGATGATCGAGAGATCGTTGAGCAATTGGTACATACGGTTCTTGGTCCATTCCCAACCCCACCCGCTGGCGGGAGGGAAGAATAAGCGAAATGTGATGCGGAGGAGATCTGATCGGCTCGCATTGCGAGCCGCAAGGACGACCGCCCGCCGGCAGCGACGCGACCGTCAGGTCGCATGAGCGAGGAACTCGCGCGCCGGATGGCGTGCGGAAAACAAGAAACCTCCCCTACCCGTTCACGGCTTCCCACTCGCGCAGCATATGTTTGGCAATCTGAAGCTGCAGGATCTGCGTGGTGCCTTCATAGATGCGATAGATCCGCGCATCGCGATAGAACCGCTCTGCGTCGTATTCGGCGAGGTATCCCGCTCCGCCATAGATCTGCACGACGCGATCAACCACGCGACCGCACATCTCGCTGGCGAAGACTTTGAATGCGGCGGCTTTGGTGATGATGTTCTCACCCCTATCGGCGCGCTCGGTCACATCGCGCATCATGCACTCGGCGGCGTAAATCTCGGTTTCGCTGTCAGCGAGCATGGCCTGGATCAGCTGAAACCTTGCAATCGGCTCGCCAAAAGCCTTGCGTTCATTGGCGTAGCGCAGCGCGCTGTCGAGGGCGCGCCGGGCATAGGCGGTTGCGGCGGCTCCGACTGAAATGCGCCCGTTGTCGAGACTCTGCATCGCAAACCGGAAGCCTCTGCCGGTTTCCCCGCCAAGCAGCGCGTCACCGGGCACTTTCACATCATCGAGCATAATGTCGGAAATGTGCGAGCCGGACTGGCCCATCTTCTTGTCAGGCGATCCGGTGGAAACACCGTCGCTGTTCATCGGCACGAGAAACGCGCTGACATGCGCATTCTTTGGCAACGCTTCTTTTTCGGTGCGCGCCATGATCAGCGCAACATCAGCATGGGGTGCGTTGGTTATGTACCTTTTGGTGCCGTTCAGTACCCATCCGTTCCCGTCGGGATCAGGTGTGGCGGTGGTCTGCATGGCTGCGCTGTCGCTGCCAGAGCCAGGTTCTGTGAGGCCGAAACAGGCAATCTTGCCTTCGACGAGTTTCGGGTACCATTCGGCCCGTTGCTCCTTAGTGGCGCCATTTTTGAGTGCGCTCGCAAACATGCCGATATTGATCGAAAAGATCGAGCGGAAGGCAGGCGCGGCATAGCTCATCATGTTGACCACCCGCGCATATTGCGAGGTGTTCAGGCCCGCGCCGCCATACTCTTCTGGTACGCTGATGCCGAACAGGCCCATATCGCGCATTTCCTGCACGATTTCGGGCGGAATCGCGTCATTCTCGATCACTTCCGCCTCTGCGGGGATCAGGCGTTCCTTGACATATCGCTCCAATTGTTCGGCGAACTGTTCGAACGTATCCGGGTCCATTCCGGTGTTGAATGTGCTGGCGTCCGAAGGGGCATTCATCAGACCTGATCCTTTTGAAGCGCGCTGACAGCGCGGGTTGTCTTTCGAACGCAATGGTCCGGTTTATTCGGCGTTGTCGCCTGTCACTTCCGTGGACTCGCTGCCTTCGATCGGTGGCCCTTCAATTTGAGGCAGGGCTTCTTCGGGAAGGCGCCGCTCGTCCAGCATCTCGGCCGCATCTTCGAGCGCCTGAGCTTCTCCTTCGCTCACTCCGCCCGGACCGGTCCCTCCGGTTCGATCGCATGCAGCGAGGGCTAGCAGAAACGCTGGAGCAGCGAGCCAGAAACGGAAATGTTTCCGGCTCGCTGAACTCGCATACGGCATTTTAGTTGCCAACATTCTCGGCTGCATCCGACACTGCATCAGCAGCCGAATCGATTGCGTTTGCAGCGGCTTCTGCCTCGGCTGCTGCGGCTTCAACCTGCTCAGCAACGCTGGCCGCATCTTCGGCGGCAGCTTCAGCAGTTTCCTGCGGCACGGCGGCGGTTGCTTCTCCGCTGTCTTCAGCGGTTGTCTCAGCCGCAGCGCTATCCTCAACCGGCTCATCCGTAACCGCTTCAAGCGCTTCGTCTGCCGGCATTTCAACCGTATCGGCTGTGGCTTCTGTCGAAGCGTCTTCTGCGCTTCCGCAAGCTGCCAAAGCAAGCGCAGCGGTGCCGAGCACGGCCATGCTGGTGAACTTCTTCATTGGGATTTCCTCCTTCTTGGACCCAAACCCTCACAAGGTATTATCGCCGGATATGAAATTTCCCGGCGCCCGCGGGGTTTAGCCATGCTCACAGGGTTAAGCCAAGTGCGAATTGCTGGATCGAAACGGTACAACGAGAAATGCGCGGATCGTCGCGTGGCGTTGGTGTGGTAGCCAGCCGCTATGACAAAGACCCGTTTCACACCCTTCGCCAAAGCGTTCGCCGTTGCTGTCAGCGGTGCCGCGCTCGCCCTGTCAGCTACTGCAACCACGGCGCAATCTTCAGGCGGCGATTTTACCGTCAAGGAAACAGGGCGAAGCTATGGCAGCCTGCAATCTGCGATCAACGCGATAGGCAATCGGCGCGGAACCATCTCTGTGGCACCTGGCACTTACCGACAATGTGCGGTTCAGGAATCGGGTGTGATCACGTATGTCTCTGACAAGCCGGGCGCAGCCGTGTTTGAGCGCAAGGCGTGCGAAGGCAAGGCAGCGTTGGTGCTGCGCGGTGCGGGATCGGAGATCCGTGGGCTGGTGTTTCGTGGCATCTATGTTCCCGATGGCAACGGTGCGGGCATTCGCCTCGAAAAAGGAAGTCTCAACATCGCCAATAGCTGGTTTCTCGATAGCCAGCAGGGCATCCTGACGGCCAACGATCCGGGTGGCCGCATCTATATCGTTCGTTCCACTTTCAGCGGTCTGGGCACATGCGAGAATTCCGCCGGGTGCGCGCATTCGATCTACACCGGTAATTATGGCAACCTGACTGTGAAAGAGAGCCGTTTCGAGCGCGGTCAGGGTGGCCATTATCTCAAAGCACGCGCAAGCAGCGTCACCATCGAAAACAACTCGTTTGATGATGCGAATGGCCGGGCGACCAATTACATGATCGACCTGCCAGCTGGCAGCCGAGGTAACATCGCGGGGAACTGGTTCGTGCAAGGGCGCGACAAGGAGAACTATTCGGCCTTTATCGCTGTCGGGGCGGAGCAGAATCTGCATTCGTCAGACGGTTTGCAAGTGACTGGCAATGAAGCGCGATTTGTACCGGGTCTGCGTCGGTCAAGCGTGTTCCTCGCCGATTGGACAGGCGCGAGCATTGCCCTGTCTGGCAATGCTCTGGCGAGCGGATTGAAGCAATACGAGCGGCGCTAGAGCCAGCAATCTACCGAAGCGTGGCTGGATCATCCTCATCGAGGATGGTGATGTTGACTTCGAGTTCGAGATTGGCGGCAATCTCTTTAGCCCGTTTGGCGATGATCGTAGGATCAATGCCTTCAAGTTCGCTCATCACAAGCTGAAAGCTGTTCTCGCCGTCGGGGTTGCCCCGTGCGGCTGAGACAAGGAACCAGGCAGCAGCCTCTTCCTTGTTGGGCTCAAGCCCCTGGCCGAGATACATCATGATCCCGACCCCTCTCAAGCCGCCTCCGTCGCCTAGCGCGGCTGCGCGCATGTAACTTTCCAAGGCTGCTGGATAGTCTTGTGACGTGCCGCGACCAGTCGCCTGCATGACAGCAAGGCTCACGATCGCGTTTGTGTATTCTTTCTCCGCAACCGATTTGAACAGGGCAACGGCTTCTTCCAATGTGCCTGCGGCTTGTCCCTGATCGATCAAGACGCCGAGCCTCCAGCTGGCGTGGTTCTCTTGGCTCGCGGCAGCTATGCGATAGTGATAGACCGCGAGTGGCAGATCGATTTCGATCCCTTTGCCTTCTTCATACAGCCATCCCAACCAGTTATGGGCGCTGGGGTCACCGGTGGCAGCCAGCTCACTCGCACGGGCGAAAGCTTGACTGTACTCTTCATTGTCGATCAGCGACTGAATTTCGTCGTTCGAATTGCCCAAGCCGAAGATAAGTGCCAGCGCCAGAATGATCGTGCGCATGGAATTCTCCCCTAACCGAAAGCCGGTGCAAATTTCACCTCGCCACTCGGCAATTCGCCTTCCAGCAGCAGGCACTGAAAGAATTCTGGCGGTGGCCCTGGATAGGTCAGCTGTGGTTCGTGCACGAAGCCGAAGCGCGGATAGTACACGTTGCTGCCGAGCAGTACGATGCCGCGAGCACCGCGTTGCCGCAGGTCTGCGATACCGTGCTTGATGAGCGCGCCGCCAATTCCCTGCTTTTGCAGTTCCGGCCAGACAGAGACCGGGCCGAGGCCATACCAGTCGCTTGCCCCATCAGCGATGCTGACGGGCGAGAAGGCGATGTGGCCCACGATCCGCTCGGCATCTTCCGCGACCAATGATAACGTCAGGTCTCCAGCTGCGCGCAGCTGATTGATCAGTTCGGGCTCGCTCCCATCGGAAAAGGGCATTGGCTCAAACGCTGTCGTAGTGAGAGCGAAGATGGTGTCTTCATCACCCGGCGCTTCGGGCCTTATCGTGAAAGCGAGGTTTGCTTCGGTCATGTTAGCAGGTGCCCAGATCGATCGCGCTTCGTTGCGAGATAGCGGGCGTTGTGCGGATTGTCGGGCAGCTGGTGATGCACCCGTTCAAGTACGGTAATTCCGGTGCCGGTCAGCGCTTTCACTTTCGCGGGATTGTTGGTCATCAGCCGGATCGAAGTGGCGCCGATCAGTTCCAGCATACGAGCCGCTACGGGGAAATCGCGCGCTTCATCAGGCAGGCCGAGCCGCTGATTGGCATCGACCGTGTCAAATCCCTGATCCTGCAGGCGATAAGCGCGGAGTTTGTTGATCAGGCCGATCCCGCGCCCTTCCTGCCGCATATAGAGCAAGACGCCCCAACCGCCATCCTTGCGCGCATGGGCAGCCATGGCATCCAATCCGGCATCAAGCTGCGGGCCGCAATCGCACTTAAGGCTGCCGAGTACATCTCCGGTTAAACATTCCGAATGGAGCCGGACAAGCGGCGGTCGATCTCCGGTCTGCTGCCCGATGATCAGCGCAACATGCTCTCGCGTGTCAGCGGTGGATCGGAACGCGATGATCTCGGCGTCTTCGCTGGCTGACACCGGAAGGCGTGCACGGGTGACGATATCGAGCCGCCCTGTATCAGTGTAAGCGGCAAGGTCACTGGCAAGCAGCGGGTGCGGTTCACCGCCCTCGACCGGATCGACCATGAAAGCCGGCAGGATACCCGCGATCCGGGCGTATTCCATCGCCGCAACTGCTTCGTCCGCCCATTCAATCGCTTCCGCCCGAAAGGGGCCTTTTAACGGATTGTTGAGGTCCAGCGACGGATCAGCAATCGGGCGTGCGCTGTCGAGTGTCATCGCCTCGCCCCCGCGGATCAGGATCGGTGTGTGCGGCAAATCACTGCGCGCAGCCTCGCGCTGATTGGTCAGTTTAAGTGTGGCAGCCCGTGCGGTTGAGATCAGCAAGCTCGTGGTCTTCGCTGATGAAGCAATAGCGGTCTCAATCGGCAGCAGCACCGGTCCGCCAGCGAATTCCAGCGCCCAGCCATGCCGTAGCGCATCGACCGCCTGAGCGGCGCGGCGTGCGGGTGACGGAAGGGAGAGGTGCGGATCGCCAGTCAGAGATCGAACTCCGTGATGAGCGGGATGTGATCGGATGGCTTTTCCCAGCTTCGCGCATCTTCCAGGATACGATGGCCTGCTGCCTGCTTCGCCAGTTCGGGGCTAGCCCACATATGATCCAGCCGCCGCCCGCGATCATTCTTGCGCCAATCGGGTGAGCGGTAGGACCACCAGCTGAAATAGCGTTCGGGATCACGGATGAATTCGCGGCCCAGATCGACCCATCCATGCGCATCACGGAACCGGTCCAGCGTTTCCACCTCAACCGGCGTGTGGCTGACTACCTTGAGCAATTGCTTGTGCGACCAGACATCGCTTTCCAGCGGAGCGATGTTGAAATCACCTACGATCATGGTGGGCGCTTCGATGGTGTCGGCCCAGCGTGTCATCCGCTCAAGGAAGTCGAGCTTTTGCCCGAATTTTGCGTTTTTCTCACGATCAGGGATATCGCCGCCGGCCGGGACATAGACGTTTTCAAGCACCATGCCGGTGTTGCCGACTTCCACGCCAATATGCCGGGCTTCGCCGTTCGCCTGCCAATCGTGACGCGAAACCTCTTTCAGAGGGATTTTGCTGACCGTCGCAACGCCATGATAGCCCTTTTGCCCGCACACCGCCTGATGCTCGTAACCCAGCTTCGCCAGCGCCTCTGCGGGGAACTTGTCGTTCTCGCACTTGATCTCTTGAAGACAAATGACATCGGGCGCTTCGGCAGCGATGAACTTCTCGACAATCGGCATTCGCAGCCTGACCGAGTTGATATTCCATGTGGCGATTGAAATCATGCTGGCGGATTTAGGACGGCGGTGTCGAAAACGCCACCTTTCCCTTTCGTGTCACAATCCGGGTCGATAGGAGCGCCGTGACTCTTTCGGAGACTTTTATGAACCGCCACCGTTCGCTTACCACTCTGCTGGCCGGCTCAGCGCTTATGCTGGGTGCCTGCACCACCACAAGCGGCGGGATATCGTCGCCCGCAATTGGCAGTGCATCTGCCCCGCAGTCCGTCATCGCGGAAGACCCGGATCGAGCGAAAAACGTGATCTTGTTCATAGGGGATGGAATGGGGATCTCCACCATCACGGCAGCGCGGATCTACGAAGGCCAGAAGCGCGGGGAATCTGGCGAGGAGAACCTGCTGAGCTTCGAGAATTTCGAAAATGTCGCTCTGGTGAAGACGTACAACACCAACGCGCAAGTGCCAGACAGCGCCGGTACGGCGACAGCCATGCATTCCGGCGAAAAGACGCGCATTGGCGTGCTGGGCGTAGGACCGGAAGCCGTGCGCGGGGATTGCACGTCTGCTTTGGCGCATCCGCTTCCCTTGCTGGGCGAGGAAGTGAAAGAGCGGGGCCTTGCGCTCGGAATCGTATCAACCGCACGAATGACTCATGCGACACCAGCGAGTGTTTATGCGCGCAGCGCTGATCGCAATTGGGAAGCATTCGTTGGAGGGGACACCGAAGCGGGAGCCAGTGAATGCCCTGACATTGCGAAGCAGCTCATCAACAGTGATTTCGATGTCGCGCTGGGTGGAGGCAAACGGTCCTTTCTGAGTGGCGACAAAGGTGGCCGCCGGAAAGAAGCAGATGCTGATCTGCCTTCCGAATGGGTCGCTCGAACAGGCGGCTCCTATGTGCAGGACAGTGCCGAATTGCAGGCAGCGCCGATGGACAAGCCAGTGCTTGGGCTCTTTTCCAGCAGCCATATGACCTACATGGCAGAGCGTGACACCACATCTGCAGAGCCGACACTGACTGCTATGACGGCGCAAGCGATTGCACGGCTCAAAAATGATCCGGACGGATTTTATCTGATGGTAGAGAGCGGTCGGATCGACCATGCGCATCACGGCGGCAAGGCTGGTTGGGCGCTGGAAGAAACGGT
>JBCBHD010000080.1:0-11177 GCA_038526115.1 Pseudomonadota bacterium
AGGCCACAACGCCAGCGAGCCCCGCAGCTCCGTGATTGTCTTTCGCAAAGCCAATCCCGACTCCGATAGCGAATATCAGGCCAAGGTTGGCGAAGATCGCATCCCCTGCCGCCGACACAAACGCAATATCCAGTAGATCCGGCTGGCCGAGCCGCAATAGCAAGCCTGCTATAGGTAACACTGCGATGGGTAGCATCAGCGAACGCCCCAGCTGCTGTATGGCGGCAAAGACAGTGCTCCGCATGAACTTATCCTTTGCTGGCTGACGTTAGAATATGCATTGCCGCCTCGCGTGCTTGCACCGATGTTTCCGATGCAAGTGCTGCCCGTGCTGCTTCGCGGCACTTATCAAGCGTCAAGCTGCGCAGGTGCTGTTTGAGCTCAGGAAGCTGCGCAGCGTTGGCCGAAAGTTCTCCCACACCCAGGCCCACTAGAACTGCTGCGGCGGTATGGTCCGCTGCCGCGCTTCCGCACACGCCAAGCATACGATTGGAGCTGATGCCGGCCTTGGCAGTCATATTGATTAACTGCAGGATGGCGGGGTTCATGGGATCAAGCATCACAGCCATCTCTGGGTTCATCCTATCCGCAGCCAGAACGTACTGCGTGAGATCGTTGGTCCCTATGGAAAGAAAATCGAGCCGTTTGCATAGAGCCGGGGCAAGCAATGCTGATGCAGGCGTTTCGACCATTGCGCCAAGCTTGACGGTTGCTGCGTGGCTCAGCTCCGATCGTATCTCGTCAAGCATTCTGCGAAGTGCGTCAACTTCGCTGACAGAAGCGATCATCGGCGCCATGATGTAGCATGCACGTTCGCCTGCCGCCTTTAAGATCGCTCGAATCTGCGCCTTGAGAAGCTCGGGATACAGCAGGCCCAGTCGAATTCCACGCACGCCGAGCGCCGGGTTCTCCTCTGCCTCTAGCGGCAAGTAAGCGGCGGGTTTGTCAGCTCCAATGTCAAGCGTCCGAATGATAACTGGGCGCTCGCCAAACTTGTCTATGACCTCGCGGTAGATCGCCACCTGCTCGTCTTCCGATGGCGGGGTTGCGCGATCGAGAAACAAGAATTCTGTTCGAAGAAGTCCGCATCCTTCGGCACCAGATGTAACAGCCTCTTCGGCGTCTGCGACCCTACCGAGATTGGCAAAGACCTCGATCCTCTCACCACTGGCCAAGTAAGTATCTTTGTCTGCATGATCTCCGGCGAGCTTATGAGCCGCTCTCCGCTGCTCGATTTCCTCAATCAACATGGCTTGATCTTGGGTGGTTAAGCCATGCCGCAGCGTGCCGGTATCGCCATTAAGATGAGTGGTTTCGCCTTCTTCAACCTGGCAAAGAGGCTTCCCCAACGCGACGACCATCGGAATGCCAGCAGCAGCGGCGAGAATCGCAAGGTGCGAAGTCGGCCCACCTCCCATCGTCGCAATTCCGGCAATACCAGCCTCCGCAAGTGGCTGCAGGTCTGAAGGATATAGATCGCTTGCGATCACGATCGATCCGGGTGGCGCGGTAACTTCTATCTTTTGACCAATCAGGATTCGAAGCAATTGTTGTTCAAGATCAGCGAAATCATCGGCCCGTTCGGCAAGTCGCTGATCTGGCAACGCGCGCAGGCTAGCAGCCTCCTCGCTCATAACGGCTTGCCACGCCATTGCGGCGCTCGAGCCTTCAGAAACGCGTTTTTCGACGTTGTCGATCAACACAGGATCATTCAGAATCGCGCGATGCGCTGCACTTATCTTCGCCGAAATATTGTCGTTGCCGCTCTGGAGATGAGCGGACAACTGGCTGAGAGAAGTGCGCAGGCGTTCTAGCTCAATGTCTTTGCCCTGAGAGGTTTCTGAGAGCTGTAACTTTGCCCTTTGCAGGTAGTAAGCTGGTCCCAGAATTTGGCCAGGCGCAGCGGCCACACCGCTGATCATACCTTGCGGCGAGCCTTCCGGCGCGCTCGCTTTGCGTTCGAGTGCGGCGGGCAGTGTTTCGGTGAACTGAGACAATTGCAGGGAGTTGATTTCGTCGCCAGCTCCGTTTTCGATAAGCGAGGTAAGAGCTGCAAGCGCCTGTTCCGCATCAACACCGCCGGATTGGATCGTCAGTTCGGCTCCATGCGTGGCGCCGAGCTTCATCAATGCGGTAGCACTTCTCGCATTGGCGGATCTTCCTTCTAATGCAACAGCGATTGGTCCGCTCCAGCGCGCTGCTTCGCTTGCAATGGCAGCTGATGGGCGAGCATGTAGGCCGTGAGGATTTGGCAAGACAACGCTGCACTGAGCTGAGTATGCTTCGTCCGGTCTAGCATCTGCAGAAGACGCCTTCATTGATCTGAGCGTGAACAGCGGATCGCCAGCAACGCAAAGGCCCTCCCCGCTGACTATCTCCAGCCTGGTGTTTGCAGGCTCAATCAAAACGACCGGAGTGGCAAGACTTTTGCCTGCGCGAGTGACCGCCTCGAGATCTACTCGTATCAGCGGGTCCCCTACCGAAACCTGGCTTTCTTCCTCGACCATTATGGTAAAAGGCGCTCCATTGAGCGCTACGGTATCGATGCCACAATGGACCAGGATCTGAGCACCACCGGGAAGCTCAAGTGTGATGGCGTGACGTGCCTTGGCGATAGCGACAACTTTGGCAGCGCAAGGCGCGCACAAAAGATCATCCAACAATTCAATTGCGACACCCTTGCCCAGAGCGCCAGATGAGAAGGCAGGATCGGGGGCTTCGCTCAGCGGTAGTACCCAACCACGGGACGGAGCGCAGATGGCATGACGATGCACTACATCTGACGTTGGCGAGCCTACCAATTGCCCCTCCTTAATATTGGGCCTTTGCACTAGATAGTATCCGCCCCTCAAGTGGTGTGACTTGAGGGGCGAAGTCATTATCGTCAATATTCGAAACGAGCTCCGAAGAAGAGGTAGCGCCCATTATCGTAGATTGCACGTGGCCGGAACGGCTCACCAGCAAACTGCACAATCTTCTCGTTTGTGATGTTCACCGCGTCAAATGTCAGGCTAATTTGCTTAGTTACATTTACATCGAGTGAAAAATCGAGCGACCCGAAGGCTTCTTGGTTGAGAGAAGTAGCGCGGTCCAGAGTGATGAAGAAATCATCGCGCCAGTTGTAAGTGAGCTGCGCACTTAGAAGGTCGTCTTCATAATACCCGCCAACCTGAAAGGCGTGGCGCGAATTTCCAGGAATTGGATCGCCTGTATTCGATTCAGCTTCCGAAAAACTGTAATTCGCATTGATCCCGAACCCACCCGCAATTTGCGTTTGCGCGATAACCTCAATCCCTTTGACTTCTGCGGTACCGCCGTTGGTTCGACGATTAATTGAGAACATGCAATCAAACAGATCAGGGTTGGTTGACCCTGGGGTCGGCATGCATCGCGTCAGATCCGGAGAAGCTGTCTCGATTGCGAATACCTCGTCAGACACCTCGTCGGTGACGAAGTTCAACACATCCTTGTAATAGAAGGCAATGGCAAAAAGCGAGCCAGTGGTCGGATACCATTCCAGTGAAAGGTCGAATTGGTTTGAGCGGAACGGTTCAACATCTGCGCTGCCACCAGAACCAGTAAGAGCGCCTGGGTTGAGTGAAACCCTCGGGGCGATATCAGTAAAGTCCGGGCGAGTCAGAGTCCGCGCTGCGGCCACGCGCAGGACCAGATCTTCCTGAAGGTCATACGCCAAATTCACAGAGGGCAGGAAATCCGTGTAGCTCCTATCCTCTTCAACAAGAATGAAATCTCCGAATGGGCTGGAATCGGTAGCAGTTTCACCTGGTAGCGTGTTGCGGAAACCTCGTGACGTTTGGTTTGTGCGGACTACCCGCAGTCCAGCATTGCCTCTCCAATTTTCACCCTCGAAATTCCCCTGCACATAACCGCCAAAGGTTTCTTCATCGACGGAGAATATCTCATTGAAGAACGGCACTCGTGAATCTGGACCTAACCCGTCAAGAAAAGCACCCAGCGTATCGCGAATGATGTCGGGATCTGGTCGGAAATAGTTCACCAGTGAGCCATCGACAGCGATGTTCTCTGCGAAATCGCTCGGCGCTTGGCCCGCACCAAAGAATGCCGGACTACAAACGCCGCCATTGCAGCCTCCCGCCTGTAATGGGAGGAAGAAACCACCGAAGGTCGTTGCCTGGAAGTCAGTTGTGCGGCCGTGATCAGTATATTTTAGACCAGCCTTGATTGATGCCAGAGGTCCAGCATCCACCTGCTTCTCAGCATCCAGGTAGACGAAGACCTCATCATCATCATTTGTAATCTCGTGGTTCGAGGCAAAGCCGTCGTCGGATCCGAAGCCCAAATCATTGGCAACCGTGGGGTCCACGCCGGAAAACGAAACCCTTGGCGCCGATCCGGTGAGATCAAAGCTAATGTCACCGCGCCCGAGAAACTCCACAAAAGGCTGATTAGCGGTGTCACCGCTTGCCTCAGTGTAACCAACCTTGGCGTGGAAGGTCAGCGTGTCGCTTGCCTCATACTTAAGGTCACCGGCGATGAACGCTGATTCCGAGAAAGCATCACGAACGAAGATGTCGTAAACTTGGCCGAAACCACCTGCTGCGGCAATGCCCGTAATATCTGCAGCGACAATCGTATCATCAACAACCTGAATATTGCTCGCTGTTGCACCGGAACCGATCCCGGAGCGCGAAATCCAGGCGAGGTAATTGGAGTTCACATTGTCCGCATTAAACCGGCTGAAAAATCCGCTGATCCCGAATTCCAACTGATCACTCGGCCGGAACTGAATTTCTAGGTTGCCGCCAATGCGTTCACGCTCCTGCTCGAACAGTGCCGAACCGATAAGAATTGGGACCTGCCGGCCAAGCCCATCTGGGTCGAGAGCCGCATCATAGCCGAGAACCTCGAAACCATCCCGCCTGATGTTCCGCTTCTGATAGACGCCCGCAGCGAGAACACCGAAGGTGCCCGCGTCATTCGACCAGCTCAAAACCCCTGAGACCTGGGGGTCGAGCGAGTCCGCCCGTTCTGTGTAAGCACCCTCAACAGCGATAGCGGCCACAAACGGGTCAACATCAAGCGGTTTGCGTGTTAGCACATTAACTGTACCGCCAATACCGCCTTCTTCGAGGTCTGCCGTCGGGCTCTTGAAGACTTGCAGCTCGCCGACAACATCGGAAGGCAAAACGAGATAGTTGAAGTTACGCGTCGCAGAAAGTTGGTCGAGGACAAACCAGTCAGCTGTCGCGACAGCATGGCCATTGACCAGCGTCCGTGTAAGATTGGGCGCAAGGCCGCGAAGTGCTACGCGTTCACCCTCACCAAATTCGCGGTTAGTGACCACCCCTGGCACACGCTGAAGCGATTCAGCGACGTTGCGGTCAGGAAACTTGCCGATGTCCTCGGCTGAAATAGCATCGACAATCGCGTTGGCATTGCGCTTGGTGTCGATCGCATCTTCGAGTGACGCCCGAATACCTGTCACAACGATTGTGTTCTCGGTCGTCTCACTTGGACCTGATGTGTCCTGCGCATAAGCTGTACCGCTGCAAAGAGCGATAGCTGAAGCTCCAATGCTGAGAACGGAAAGTGCCTGTTTCATTTTTTCCTCCCATTATGCCGCGCAGATGTGAGCATCGACAGTCGCCGAGCAAGAACGCTGCATTGTGCAAACACTTTCTAAGACAACAATGTTGCCAAATGCAATACCAAAAGATAACCAATGCTAGATTTGTTGCCATATTCTTGATATTGGTATTATGTTTTGATTTCGTGATGCAGATGTTCTAGTGGCAGTACATCGATGTTTTTGAGAGGGTTTTCAGCGATGCAGGTACTGATTGATCTCAAGGCCAATTTTGATACCACTGACGGTACGCCGCTTTACAAACGACTCAAGAAAGTGATGCGCGAATCGATCGATTCGCATACTTGGGAGCCCGATGATCCCGTTCCTTCGGAGCGTGATATCGCTGAGCGACTCGATGTTTCACGGGTTACCGTACGTAAAGCGATTGATGGCCTAGTCGATGACGGACTGCTGGTTCGCAAACGCGGCTCGGGTACTTTTGTGGCGGGACGGGTTGAGAAGAGCTTTGCCACGCTCACCTCTTTCACAGAAGACATGGCGGCGCGTGGACGCAAGGTCAGCAGCAATTGGTTGGTCCGTGAAAGTGGATTTGTCACGCCGGAAGAATCTCTGAGCTTATCGCTAAGTCCAGGATCCGCAGTCTTTCGCTTTCACCGCATTCGTTTTGCGGACAGCGTGCCCATGGCGCTGGAATACTCCACCATCCCTGCAGCATGCCTCGCGTCATCCGACGATGTTAAAGATTCGCTCTATGCAGCATTGCGTCAGCGCAAGCAGCATCCAGTGCGTGCTCTCCAACGACTGCGTGCGATTTTATTTACCGAGGATCAGGCGAAGTTGCTTGATGTCGAAACAGGTAGCGCGGGCCTCTTGATTGAGCGGATCGGATACAGCTCTTCGGGAACATCAGTCGAATGGACCCGCTCATATTATCGTGGTGACGCTTATGACTTCGTCGCTGAGCTGAACCTCGGAAACTGAGCTAGAGACCCCTCGATGATGAGCACCATAAACACTTGCATGAAACTCGAAGCGGCCGAGGCGCCACTGTGTATTGCTCGTCAGGCTGCAGAGGCAAGCGATGCGATTGCAACAGTTGGCGCTGCTCTGCGCGATATGGATCCGCCATTCGTCGCGACGATTGCACGAGGCAGTTCCGATCACGCTGCGACCTTTAGCAAATATCTGATTGAGACTGCGACCGGCACGCCGGTCACTTCTTTCGCGCCTTCGGTGAGTTCGGTTTATCAGGCCCGTAGTGCCATGCGGAACGCGGTGTGCATCACCATTTCACAGTCCGGTCAAAGCCCAGACCTTGTGTCTGCAACGAAAGCTGCTCGTGCAGATGGAGCGTTGACGATAGCGGTCGTCAACGACGTCAGTTCGCCGCTTGCGCGAGTAGCGGACTATACCTTGCCGCTATGCGCATCACCTGAAACCGCGGTCGCGGCGACAAAGTCCTATCTTGCGTCTCTGACAATGCTTTGCCGGATTGTCGCAAGTTGGACCAATGATGACGGACTGGGCAAAGCTTTGGACGATCTCCCGCAGGCTATGGAGAAAGCATGGCAATGTGATTGGAGCGTCACTGAACCTTCGTTCATCAAGACCAATAGCCTGTTTGTTATTGGACGCGGCTTAGGGCTTGGTATCGCTCACGAAGCAGCTCTCAAATTTAAAGAAACCTGCCGAATCCACGCAGAGGGTTACTCGGCCGCTGAGGTTTTGCATGGCCCTGCTGCGGTAATACGCGAAGGCTTCCCTATCCTGTCGCTTGTGCAGGATGATGCGACGGCGATCGGTACCAAGGATACCTGTGCCCGACTTGCAGAGATGGGTGCAGACGTCTTTGTTGCCGGTGCAGAGGTAAGTGGATGCACAAGTCTTCCATCGATCGAGTTTGATGCTCGACTGCAGCCGATACTGCTGGCGCAAACTCTCTATCGCTTCGTCAACAGTTGTGCGGTCTTACGCGGAGAGAACCCCGATGCCCCGCCAAATCTGATGAAGGTGACAGAAACGACATGAGCGAGACACTCTTCATCGGTGGCCAGATTTTGCTCGATGGCAAGCTGCAAGAAGGCAAGGCCATCGCGGTCGCGAACGGCCGCGTCATTGATATCTTAGATGCAGAATCGGCCATAAGCACAGCGGAGAGTGTGCATATTGGCGATGGTTTGCTCCTACCTGGCTTCGTCGATCTTCAGGTCAATGGCGGCGGCGGGAAACTCCTCAACGATGATCCGAGTGTCGAAACTATCCAGACCATAGCCAAGGCCCATGCGCAGTTCGGTACGACTGCGATGTTGCCAACTTTGATCAGTGACGATCTGGAAAAGGTTAGAGCGGCGATCAGTGCTGTGGACTCTGCAATCGAGCAGGGCATTCCCGGCATAGTCGGCATTCACTTGGAAGGCCCATTCCTGAGCACGGATCGAAAAGGCGTTCACGACGAGTCGAAGTTCCGTGATTTTGGGACCGAGCATGTAGAGCTGATGTCCAGTCTAAACCGAGGACAAACACTGGTCACACTATCTCCTGAAAGAGCATCGCCAGACGTGATCCGTGCGCTACGAGAACAGGGAGTTGTCGTTAGCGCCGGCCACACCAATGCAAGCTATCAGGAAATGCGCGCAGCCATGGAGGCAGGGGTGACAGGCTTTACACATCTATTCAATGCCATGTCTCCTCTGACGAGCCGAGAACCTGGTGTGGTCGGAGCTGCTTTGGAGGATCCGAACAGCTGGTGCGGGATCATTGTTGATGGTCATCACGTGTCGCCTGCGACGCTTAGGCTTGCCCTGCGTTGCAAACCGCTTGAAAAATTCATGCTTGTGACTGACGCGATGCCATCAGTCGGGATGGAGGACGGCAGTTTCCAACTGCAGGGGCGACGTATCCATGTCGAAGATGGGATTTGCATGGCGGAGGATGGTACGCTGGCTGGATCTGACCTCGACATGGCGCGTGCAGTGCGCAATACGATCGCGACGCTTGACGTGAGGCTTGAAGATGCATGTGCCATGGCCTCCGCTCACCCAGCGCAATTTATTGGACTAAGCCAAGATATTGGCTCAATCTGTGTCGGCGCACGGGCTGACTTTGCTTTGGTGGACAGCAATCTTCACGTCATTTCGAGCTGGATTGGTGGTAAGAAGGTCCATGGTTGATCGTGCATATCATGTAGTGATCGCTGCTCTGCTTCTTAGCGCATGCGCCAGTTCGCTTGAACGACTGCCCGCCTCGAATTCGCCGAGTGATGCTGAACGCATCGGGGCAGAACTCAACATCACCTATCGGGTGACTGCCAATCGAGGCGATGGTGGATGCTCGTTGCCTGGAAGCAACGCTGTCATCGATGACCCATGTTACGAGGCGGAGATGATGTTATCGAGTGACGCCATGCTCGACATGAGCGGCGCTACGATCCATTTCAGCCAGGTCGATCCCGTAGCGCTGGTTGATGAGAGAGCTGGCGCGACAATCAGTCACGCAAATGGCGACCTGCACAGCCTGGCAATACAGGGCGACGCGGCGGTAGTCGCGCCGGATTCTCCGCTCGAAATCAATTTCGTGGTAAAAGGACTCGCTCTTACCCGGGCGAAGTTCATGCCGAATTACTACGTGGTCGATGCAGACGGCGATATTGCGCTGATCAAATCAACCCGCGAAGTCGAAAGCGAAGTTATGGGACGGAAGCTACTGCCGTTTCTTGCGCCGCTACCGCCGGACCTCCGCCTTTCGAGCAATGATTTCACTCCACTAGAGACGGCAGTGGTCACCTACGCAGAGAGTATCGGCACCGAGTTTGTACCGGAGGCCGTCGACGCTGGGATTATCCCGACACCAGCCAATGTTAAGTTGGCGACGGATGGGCAGCGTCTCGATCTTTCAAATGGCATCTCGCCACGCTTCGAGGGTATTGAGGCAGATGACATAAGTGCCGCGTTCAAACGGCTGGAGATTATGGGCGTTGCACGCAAAGATGCTGGTCTTCCGCTTCACATTGAGGTTTCAGAGAACCTTGCCATTACAGCCGAAGGCTACGAATTGGATGCCACTCCCGCAGCAATCTCGATCCGCGCTAGTGATACGGCGGGCGCTTTCTACGCGCTGCAAAGCCTCTCAGCACTAGCCACGCCGGGCTCTGGCAGTATCCCCGCCCTCGCTGTTGAAGATGAACCGAGGTTTGCATTCCGAGGCCTGCATTTGGACATCGCTCGCAATTTTCAGGGGCCAGATGTCATCCGCGCGCTGATCGACCAAATGGCCGCCTACAAGCTCAACAAGCTGCATTTACACCTAGCAGATGATGAGGGGTGGCGCCTTGAAATCAAAGGTCTGCCAGAGCTTACCGATGTTGGCGCACGGCGCTGCCACGATCCCGCGGAAGACTCTTGCCTGCTTCCACAATTGGGTAGTGGACCGGATAGCAACGGCTCAGGAACGGGGTTCCTGTCCGAGCCGGAATACATAGCTCTGCTGCGCTATGCCGCTGAGCGAAATGTAGATATCATCCCCGCATTGGATATGCCCGGTCACGCGCGTGCCGCCGTCAAATCCATGGAGGCGCGCTATCGGCGGCTAAAGTCAGACGGCGCGAGCGAAGAAGAAGCCGCGCGCTTTCTTTTGTCTGATCCTCAAGATCTGACCGTTTACAGCAGTATTCAGCATTACTCCGACAATACGATCAATGTCTGCCGCGCCTCGGCGTATCGTTTTGCAGAGCATGTGATTGATCGGCTCATCGTGATGCATGCGGAGGCCGAGACACCACTCAGACGATATCACATCGGCGCTGATGAAACGGCGGGCGCTTGGATTGAGTCTCCTATTTGCGCAGCGTTCCTGGCTCGCGAAGACACTCCAGATGAGGTTGAGGAGCTCAGCGGCTATTTCATTGCGCGCGTTGCGCATATGGTCTCCGAGCGCGGAGTTATTGCCGGTGCATGGAGCGATGGTTTATCGGACACTGATGCAGAAATGCTGCCAAGCCGCGTGCAGTCAAACATCTGGGGCGCACTGGCAGGGGGCGGAGCCAGCACAGCCCATGATCACGCCAATAGTGGATGGGATGTGGTTCTTTCGATCCCAGACGCCCTTTACTTTGATTTGCCTTACGCAGCTCATCCTGACGAGGGCGGATATTTTTGGGCGATCCGGCGCGCACCGACGCGCAAGTTGTTCACTATGATGCCTGAAAACCTTCCGGCGATGGCCGCCTATTGGAAAGATCGCGAAGAACGGCCGATCGTCATCGACCTGCAACCACTGGAGACTGGCAAGAGTTTCGCAGGGATACAGGGGCAGATATGGTCGGAAACCGTGCGCGATCCTGAAACGCTAGGCTACCAACTCTTTCCGCGTATGTATGCGCTGGCTGAACGGGCCTGGCATCGCGCAGAATGGGAGGTGGAAGCTGATGTTATCCTCCCCAATATAACTTACGGAGATGATCGGATTGGCCCAGAACGTCAGGATGCAATGCTGCGCGACTGGAACCGTTTCGCTAGCATTCTGACCGCAAAAGAGCTGCCGAAGCTCGAAAATGCAGGTTGGGCCTATCGCTTGCCAGCCCCCGGCGTAATCCGTGTGAGAGATAGGA
>JBCBHD010000081.1:0-11072 GCA_038526115.1 Pseudomonadota bacterium
GGACATGATCGACGAAAGCGGTTGGGCCGATGTTTCGGAAGCGCAGAACCGGCTGCAAGAGCTTCTGGGTGAAAGCGCCGGGATGCTCGCCAGTCAGGCATTTTCCATCGGCAGCGGCGCTTTGGGCTTCATTTTGAGCTTCGGCCTTGGCCTTTACGTGCTGTATTTCCTGCTGCGCGACGGATCGCGGATCGGCGAAACGATCCTGCATTCTGCTCCAGTCGAACGCGAAATTGCCGATCGATTGGCGGAACGGTTCCTCGGCATTGTCCGCGCTGTGATCAAAGGGTCCGGCGTGGTCGGGCTCGTCCAAGGCACGCTAGGCGGGATCACGATGGCAATTGCCGGAGTGCCTTCGGCGCTACTGCTTGGCGTGTTGATGGCCATTCTCGCGCTGATCCCGGCTGTCGGGACTGCGTTGGTATGGGCGCCAATCGGCATTTGGCTGCTGGTGACTGGCGAGATCTGGCAAGGCGTGTTTGTCTTGGGCTCCGGGTTCATCATTATCAGCTCAGCCGACAATGTGCTGCGCCCCATTCTTGTGGGCCGCGACACCGGCATTCCTGATTGGATCATTCTGGTAACAACCTTGGGCGGCCTGTCGATTGCGGGTTTCTCCGGGATCGTGCTGGGTCCACTGGTGGCCGGGCTGTTCCTAGCCAGTTGGTCGATCCTTCAAGAGCAGCGCGCTGAAGACGAGGAAGCGGCTGAGCGCTATCGCACCCGTGTGGGCGTGGACGGCAAAGCACGCCCGCATGAAGACGCGCCGGAAGACCCGCGCCCTGTCCCTGAAACTCAGGACGCATAGGCCATGCGTTCGATTGTCGAACCGGGCAGTCAGGGCGAACAGGTTGGCAGGCTGCTGCTCGCAGTTTTTGTGGTCATTGCGCTGCCGTCGCTGCCCTTGGGCAATTATCTGATTTATCCCTTCATGATCCTGACCACGTGGTTTCACGAGATGGGTCACGGCCTCTCGGCAGAATTGATGGGGCAGGATTTTCAGCGGCTTGTCATCTACGCCAATGGGTCAGGCGTGGCGGAAAGCCTCGTTGATAACGACGCCTCTCGATTAAGGCTGGCTGCGATAGCCGCTGGAGGGCCGCTGGCACCCAGCTTCATGGGCGCGCTTCTGATCCTTGCCAGCGCACACCGAAAGCTGTGGCGCCCCACTCTTGTCGCCATGGCGGCCGCGATTTTTGTGTCCGTGATCATCTATGTGCGCAGCGAGGTAGGGGTGGCTGTGCTGCCTCTGGTGGCCGCTTTGCTGGTATTGATCGCGTGGCGCGCAAAGGACGGATTCGTCCGGTTCTCGCTTCAGTTTCTGGGCATGCTCGGCGCTATGAGCATGCTGCGCGACTTCAATTATCTGTTCACCGAAGAGGCTGTGATCGGTGGGCAACGTATCCTCTCCGACACCGGCCAGATCGAAGCAGCCTTGTTTCTTCCACACTGGTTCTGGGCGGCCGCCATCATTCTGCTGTCAGCCGTAATGATCATCCTCAGCCTGAAATACGCATTGTCAGAAGACCGGCTTGGCCCGCCAAAGCGCAAGCTTCCGGCTAACGTGCTCCAATTCGGCAAGCCGAAAAGATAATCCCGCTTAAGAGGCCACGCGCAGCGTGTTCACACCGGCAGCGGCATCTCCAGCTTCGCGTGACAGGCCGATAAAGATCGTATCGATAATCCGGGCGAGCTTTTCTTCCGTCAGCTTTTCACCGAGATAGATCATCGCATCCGGTAGAGTGTAGTTCGAGATCATCTGATTGATCAGCGACAGGGACTCATCGATTTCCAACCCGCTGAAAAAGCCCTCTGCCTGCGCCTGCACGATCAGTTCGCATTGGTAGTGATCGGCAAGGTCGACATAACTGCGCACCCGTTCAAAATTCGCCGCACCCATTTCGCAGATGATCGTGAAGAACTCGGGGTCCTCGCGAAAGCGTTCGCGGTTGATAATGAAGCGCCTGCGGAAGAACTCGTACATTTTGCGGATCGGCGGAAGGTCAGCCGCCAGAACCTCTTCCATCACCGCCATATGCGGCTGCAGCCAAGTTTTGGCGATTGCATCAAACAGGTCGTCATAGTCCTCGAAGACTTGTTCGAACCGGCTGCGGGACAGGCCGCTTTCGCTGATCGCCAGAGCATAAGGGATCTCCGTCCCGCGCTCTTTTACAAGATCCAGAACCAACTGAGCGATCCGCTGCCGCTCACTTTCCCTCGCCGCTTCACTGAGTGCCATGCTGCGCGAAACCTCCTGACTTGCGCGCAACATAGGGAGGACGCGGCACCGCTTAAAGATACATCTTGAAGAATTATGCGTCAGTGTGCCGAAAACCCGGCCAACACCGCTTCAGATGTCGTTCTTCCCGGCAATGATGTCACGGGCTTGCTGCTCCAGCACCTTGTAGCGATCAAGATCAGGGATCTTGGAGCGAAACCATTGTGCGATTTTGAGCAGATCCTCGCCGTAATTCCCACTCGGCATCATCGGCTGACTGAAACCGATCTGCATCTTCTCGTTATCGGCATAGGCGAGGACGATCGGCACACCTGCGGCTTTGGCGATGTTGTAGAAGCCCGATTTCCATTTGCCGTCCGACTTGCGCGTGCCTTCGCAGGCCATGACGAGGTTTAGCTCCTCGCGGCTGTCATACTCTGCCTTGAGTTGCTCGATAGTGCCGCCAGCCTTGCTGCGGTCTACGGCGATCCCGCCCATATCGAGCATGAAGTTGCGCATGATCCCTTCGAACAGGGTGTGCTTGCCCATGAAATTGGGCTGCACTTTCTCTTCATGCGTGGCGCCCGCGAAAAACACGAAGTCCCAGTTCGATGTGTGCGGTGCGCCGGCAATGACGCATTTCTTGATATCTTTCGGGAAGCGCTCTTTGATCTGCCAGCCCTTCCACTTCCAGATAAACAGGATGATCCGGTTCACGAGCCGCGTAAGCAGGCTGACATTGCGGGTTTCGTTATGTTTCAAGTGCGTTGCTCTCCCCCGAGGCGCTATGAGTAGCAGTTACGCCGCCGGAAGCGAAGGGGATGAATATCTTAGTCTTCGCGATAGATTCGCGCGTAGTCTCGAAATTCTGTGTCTTCGAGGTCTTCGCTAATCACTTGCTTGGCAACTTCGAAGTCCACCACGAAGCAGCATACTTCCATGGTTCCGCTACCGCTACTTCCTCCATCGCACATTCCGAGCCCCGTCCATCCAAGCGTCTCGTTCATGCGATCTTCAAGCCGGTGCCGCTTTTCCAGGTCCGCCACTGTGCCCATCTCATCAATGGGATACTCAATCAACAAGACTGCATGCTCATCAAGTTCGACAGGTGCAAATCCGTCCATGGCCAGTCCATCGATTTCTTTCTGGATAGTCTTTTGTGCAGATCTGAAGAGACCAGATTTGACAGTCTTCGTCTCGCCTCTGGTTCCAAGCGAGCCCCAATGCACAAGGCTCTCTCCCGTAGAAGTTTCCCAAGTTTCCCAGTAGCGTTTGGTTTCGCCATGAAAGCTATAGAGTTTGAGCATGGGGCCTACATCCTGAACACACCAAAGGCGGGTCGCTCGGCTATCGGAGCTTCCAGCGTCGCCGCGAAGGCCAGCTCTAACACATCCCGCGTCTGCACCGGATCGATAACGCCGTCATCCCATAGCCGCGCCGTGGCGTAGTAGGGGTTGCCTTCGTCTTCGTATTTCTGGCGGATCGGGGCTTTGAACGCTTCGGCCTCTTCCTCGCTCCACGTATCAGCATCGCGGTGCACGGTTGCCAGCACCGAAGCTGCCTGCTCGCCGCCCATCACGGAAATGCGCGCATTGGGCCAGGTGAACAGGAATCGCGGAGAATAGGCGCGGCCTGCCATGCCGTAATTGCCCGCACCAAAGCTGCCGCCGATCACCACGGTGATCTTGGGAACGGTCGCAGTGGCAACGGCAGTGACGAGCTTCGCTCCGTGCTTGGCGATGCCTTCCGCCTCGTACTTCCCGCCGACCATAAAGCCGGAGATGTTCTGCAGGAACAGCAGCGGGATGCGGCGTTGGCAGGCGAGCTCGATGAAATGCGCGCCTTTCTGCGCGCTCTCGGAGAACAGCACGCCGTTATTGGCAAGGATCGCCACCGGCATGCCCCAGATATGCGCAAAACCGCAGACCAGCGTGCTACCATAATGCTGCTTGAACTCGTGGAACTCGCTACCATCGACGAGCCGCGCGATGACTTCCTTCACATCGTAAGGCGCACGCACATCGTCCGGGATGATCGAATAGAGATCATCGGCATCGAACTTGGGCGGGCGCGGGTCTTTCAGCGCCATGTCCGTTGCCGCCCCGGTGTTCCCCCCCAACTGACTGACGATATCACGTACAATCGTCAGCGCATGCTCGTCATTCTCGGCGAGGTGATCGACCACGCCCGACTTCTTGGCGTGCAGATCTCCACCGCCGAGGTCTTCGGCGCTGATTTCCTCGCCTGTCGCAGCCTTTACCAGAGGCGGTCCGGCAAGGAAAATCGTACCCTGATTGCGCACAATCACCGTCTCGTCGGACATGGCAGGCACATAGGCTCCGCCCGCCGTGCAGCTGCCCATCACACAGGCAATCTGCGGAATGCCGAGCGCGCTCATGTTCGCCTGATTGAAGAAGATGCGCCCGAAATGATCGCGGTCAGGAAACACCTCAGCCTGATGCGGCAGGTTCGCGCCGCCGCTATCGACCAGATAGATGCACGGCAGCCGGTTTTCCTGAGCGATCTCCTGCGCACGCAGGTGCTTCTTTACCGTCATCGGGTAATAGGTGCCGCCCTTCACGGTCGCGTCGTTGCAGACGATCATCACCTGACGGCCCGATACCCGCCCGATCCCGCAAATGATCGACGCCGCGTTGATATCACCTTCATACATGCCGTTCGCAGCAAGCTGGCCCACTTCGAGGAAGGGCGAGCCCGGATCGAGCAACCGCTCAACCCGTTCACGAGGCAAAAGCTTGCCACGCGACACGTGTCGGTCACGCGAACGCTCAGGCCCGCCGAGCGCAGCCTCAGCGACTGTGGCTCGCAAATCCTCGGCAAGTGCCTTGTTATGGGCAAACCGTGCCTTGGCGTCAGGGCTTTCGCGGTCGAGCTTGGTGGTGAGGACAGGTGCGGTCATTTTCTCTCCTTGTCGCCGCCCTAACGGTGTTGCATCACAACGCCAAGATTGGAGAGCCTCATTCATGAAACTTCGCACACTCTTCACGGCGATTGCAGCTATGGCCTGCGTTGGATCGGCAGTACCCGCCTGTGCCGATACATCTGTGCTCTATGAGTATCCAAGCGATACTGATGATCCGATCAATTTCCGGATGACGGTGGAAGTGAACGATGCAGGAGATGCGCGCATTCACCTTACCGGCAGAGGATCCTACCTGCTGATTAAAGGCGACACGGTTTACACGGTTACACAGGGTATCGATGGGCCTTATGCAGAGAGTTTCGCTGATTTGGATGCAGCACTGAAAGCACGCGGGGAAGTAGCGGGAATTTCGTTCCAGATGTTCGACGAGATCGGCGGCAGCGCGCTTGTCGAAGACGGACCAGTCACAATCGGCGCTTGGAAAGGCCAGGGTTATTCGGTGGAAGGCTATTCCCTAGGCTCTGCGGAAAGCTCAGACCTCGTAATATCTCCCGATCCGATACTCGCACCTATCGGTCAGGCAATCCGAAAATCGTTTGGCAGCCGCTATGGCATCGCCCGGACGATCAGTCTCACCGAGTTGCCAATCACGATCGCATTCTACGGCACAGAAGTGGCTGAGGTGTTTGCCAAAGGAACACCGACGAAGCTGGGCTACCTTGAGCTTGCCACCATCTCAAAAGACCCAATCGCCGCGGAGAGGTTTGCGCTGCCAGAGAGAGTCTTGTCGCGCACGGAAATCGAGCGGTATCTGAAGCCATTCGAAGGGGCTCCGGCTTTCACCAGCGATGAGTGACACGCAGCGTCAGCGAAACGCGCCAATAAGTGCCAGCACGCCTGCAATTCCCATTGGGATCCAACCGGGGTGCTTGAAATGGGACGTAGCAATATCAGCAAGACCCAGACCGATCCAGAAAACACCAATTCCAGCAATCAGCGTGCGGGGCGTTCCCGGCCAGACGAGTGTGGCTGCGCAAAGCACCATAAACGCTGAAAGGGCATGCCAGAGATAGCGCAGTAGCGCGGGCGCGATCTCCATATCGGGGTGTGGATTGCCTTGCGATAGGATCGGTCCAAGCACGGATGTCGCGCCACCGGTTGAATGCGCAATTGCAACAATGACCATTACGCCAGCGCAGAGCCACAGCCATAAAGATGCGGTCATTGCCCAGTTTCCTTTGAGTTGCTGGCAGTTCGCCAATGCTCCCATGCTGCAAAAAGTACAAACGCGGCAAAAGCGCTTTGGAACGCGAAGCCGAAATAGAATTCCTCATATCCAGCGATGAATGCGGTGTATCCGTTCACCAGCACATTCGAGACCATGATGGCCACGCCGAGCACGACAGCCCAGCGTTCTCGCACCCAAACCAGAATGGCAGCCATCGGATCAAGGAAAGTCAGGCTCGTCCAGTAGATATTGAATGGCAGCGGACGAAAATCGTACGGCAACCAGCCACCGTGAAAAATATCGAGCGAATGGGTGATCGTTCCGATTAGGAAACCCGCGCTCCAAATGATCTTGGCGATAGGAGGCATCGGCTAGCCCTCGGCGGGTTTCCAGACGAGCGTGAAGCCAAGACCCACAAGAGATACAGCGAATCCTACGCCTATCAGTGCGGTAAGCAGCCCAAGGTCGAGATTTCCCGAGTTGGCAGAGGCCGGATCGAACACTTTGCCGAAAAAACTGCCATACATCATCCCGGCGCAAGAGGCCCATCCGGCCACAAAGACACCCCAGCGGATGCGGGTAGGCTTGGCCATCAGAATGGCCCCAATCAGCAACAATCCGCCCATGAAAAAATCATCAAGCACGAACATAATCGGGCGTCCTGCGCCCCAGCTGCGGATGAGCTCACCAATCATCAGCGACAGCGCCAACCCAGCGCCAAGAATACGAAGCACGCTGAGGCTCACTCCGGCACATCCCCTGGTTCAAGCCCTTTCACGATAATCGCTTCCGCTGTGCTTCCCGCGTCGCGGAATTTCCCGATCTCCTGGTATTCAGGCGACGTCAGCCATGCGAACAGCTTGGGCTTGTCGGGAAACTCCATCAGCACTGAGCGGGTAGCGTTCCACTCCCCGCCGACCACTTGCGGCTCTTCATCGACACTGAGCAGCTTGCCTTCGAACTTGTCGAATATGTCCATGAAGCGCGCTTCATATTTGTCGTATTCAGAGCGGTCGTGGATCGTCATGCGGGAAATCATATAAACAGGCATTGGAAAGATGTGTCCTTGCGAGGAGGTGTCAGTTGACGCTTGCCCCTTCGAGGATAGCGACATGAGCCGGATCAAACCAGCGATCGCGCATCCATTGCGCCGCTGCCGATTTGATCTTTCCGGGATAGTCTGAGGTGTCTGGGATTATTACCGGCAGCTCGAACCCAGCCACTGTCTCAGCGACACCCTGCTCATCCAGCCGTCGCCCTTGGGCCGCGGCATGCCGGGCGATCTCAAGCTCCTGTCCCCAGAAATAGATGGCGTCGGCTGCGACATTCTTCTGCATTTTCCGAACATCCGGCAAACGATCTTCGCCGATCAAAGGCAACCAGATGTCAGGCATCAACAAATCGACCGCAAAATCAGGAACCCAAGTCAGAGCATCGGCCTGAACAATGTTGACCTTGTCTGCGACTCCTCCGGGTAGTTTCGCAAACAGATCGAGTTCCTGATGCATAGCCAGAACGTCTGGATCTCGTTCGACAATCGTCACTTGTGAAACGCGCTCTCGCAAAGCTGTTTCTGCTGCAACCCATCCCATTCCCAGGCCCATGATCACGACGTGCCCGTGCGCAGCTTCAACGCCAAGAATCTGACTCTCGATCTCAACCGGCATAAGCGACATCCAGGTGTCGTCTCCGCGAGTCAGAATTGCCACATCCAGTGCGAGTTGCAGTCCGCTCCAATATCCCCGGCAAGGGGCAGCTTCGATGTTCCGCAACTCCCATTTTCCCGATTTCATCGGGCGATAATGCTCACGCAATGGTCCGATTTCGAACGGCTCTAATCCCAGAGCTTCCCCGATGTCGGACCGAACATCCACGTGCCGTTACCCTGCCGCCCCGATCAACTCGCGTCCAATCAGCATCCGGCGGATTTCGTTCGTCCCCGCGCCGATATCGAGAAGCTTGGCATCCCGCATGTAGCGCTCAACTGGCCAGTCGAGTGTGTAGCCTGCTCCGCCAAGAGCTTG
Source organism: Pseudomonadota bacterium (assembly GCA_038526115.1). GTDB lineage: Bacteria > Pseudomonadota > Alphaproteobacteria > Sphingomonadales > Sphingomonadaceae > Erythrobacter. The sequence continues at coordinate 8,355 of JBCBHD010000081.1, forward strand.
CACGCTTTCGGCAGCGACACGAAAAGCATTCTCTGAAGAGAGCAGGATCACGCCTGCTGCATCAAACCGCGTCGTATGGCCGGCATCACAGGCCTTCGCCACAGCGTAGGTGTAGGCCCGTGCGGATTGCAGCGCGACATACATATCGGCGACTTTGGCCTGCATCAGCTGGAAGCTGCCGATCGGTTTGCCGAATTGCTTTCGCTCACGCAGATACGGAATGACCGTATCAAGACACGCCTGCATGATCCCCAGCTGCAATCCGGCGAGCACAACACGTTCGTAATCCAACCCGCTCATCAGCACGCCCACACCGCCATTGACCGGCCCCATCACGCGCTCTTCTGGAATGTGGCAATCGTCAAACACCAGCTCTGCCGTGGGCGAACCGCGCATGCCGACTTTCTCGATCTTCTGGCCGATGGAAAATCCTTCATCGCCCTTTTCAATCAGGAAGGCGGTGATCCCGCGCGATCCGGCATTGCCATCAGTCTTGGCGTAGACGACCAGCGTATCGGCATAAGTCGCGTTGGTGATCCAGAACTTGGTGCCGTTGAGAATATATCCACCCTGCACTGCTTCGGCTTTGAGCTTCATCGAGACAACGTCCGAACCTGCGGACGCTTCCGACATCGCCAGCGAACCGACATGCTCGCCCGAAATCAGACGAGGCAGATACTTCGCCTTTTGTTCGTCGTTGCCCCAGCGGCGAATTTGGTTGAGGCAAAGATTGGAGTGCGCACCATAAGACAGACCCAGAGATGCGCTTGCACGGCTAACTTCCTCGACTGCGATCACGTGTTCAAGATAACCGAGACCCAAGCCTCCATCCGCTTCTTCCACCGTAATCCCGTGAAGGCCTAGCTCGCCCATAGCCTTCCACAATTCGGCCTGCGGAAAATAGTCTTCGCGGTCGATCTTCTCCGCCAGCGGCGCGATCTGTTCGTCGGCAAACCGGCCAACGCTATCACGGATCATCTCGGCCGCTTCACCAAGCTGGAAATCGAATTCGGGGGTAGCGCGCATCGTGCTTTCAGTACCTTTCTGATGTGTTCCGCGCCCATATCAGCGGTGCTGCCCCATGCAAAGGAAAGCGCAAAGCGAACTGCAACGCCATCCGCGAAGATTTTTCGCTCACTGCGAGTCCGAGCTCTTACCGAATTTGTGCACGAGACCGTTTCCTGTATGGGCATTGGCGACGGGAGCGTATCGTGACACTGCTCGATCAGAAACCTTGGCCAACTGACACGCCGCCGGCGCAGGAATACTGCGACGAAGAGCACAGACTTCGGCTCGTTTCGAGATTTGGTCTGGAAGCACTGGAAAGCGATCCGGAACTGGATCGGATCACTCGCTTTGCCGCGCTGCTTTGCGACGCCCCCTCCGCAGCGGTCAGCCTGGTGGAAGCGGAACGCCAGGTCTTTCTCTCTCGCGAAGGGATCGACGTGACAGAGACCCCGCGCTCAACAAGCTTTTGCGCGCATACGATGCTTGGGGCCGAGATGCTCGAAGTGCTCAACGCGACCGAAGATGAACGCTTTTCCAGCTTCGCCATGGTCACTGGTGATGAGCATTTGCGTTATTATGTTGGCGTCCCGCTTATTTCATCCGAAGGCGCTCCCCTTGGTGCTTTGTGCGTTACCGACACAAAGGCGCGCACGGCCGGATTGAACGAGGTGCAGAGCGAAGGATTGCTGACGCTGGCAGAAGCGGTCAAGCGCCGGATCGAGACGCATCGCGCTGCACATCGCGCCACAGCAGAGCTGAAGTCCAGCGCCGATCGTTTGCAGTTCATGCTCGACAGCGTCCCCGATATCGCCTGGTCCGCGGCACCGGGGCCGGTGTTCGATTACTTCAACGCCAGGTTCACCGAAGTGACTGGCTTACCGCCGCGTCGCAGCGTGGATGATTGGCGTGAAGTCATCCATCCGGAAGACTTTGAAGCATCGCTCATCAAGTTTTCAACCGCCATGGAAACGGCGAGCTTCTTTGAGGACGAGTGGCGACTGCGCCAGAACGACGGTCAATATCGCTGGGTAATCTCCCGCGCTGTTCCTTCAACCAGCAATCCCGCGACGGCGCGCTGGTTTGGAACGCTGACAGACATCGACGAACGCTATCGCATTTCGCAGGAGCGCGAATTGCTGGCGGGTGAGCTCGCTCACAGGATCAAGAATGTGTTTGCCGTGATCAACGGACTGATCGCTCTGAACTCCCGAGACAATCCGCAGGTTCAGGATTTTGCCGATTCCCTGCAAGACACCATCAGAGCATTGAGCCGAGCGCAGGAAATGGCGCTGAGGGTGGATACAGCGATTGGCGGTGATCTACGCGAGCTCCTTTCGGTACTCACGGCCCCTTATGGTTCAAACGGAACCGGTTCTGTTCATGTGGACGGCGATGAAGTGCGCTTTGGGCCCCGATCGGCCACACCGCTAGCGCTGGTGTTTCATGAACTCGCGACCAATTCGGCCAAGTATGGCGCGTTGAGCATCGCAAATGGCACAGTGACAATATCCATCGATCACGCTGAGGACAGTGCCGTAGTCACTTGGGTCGAAACGAACGGGCCACGCGTTGCTGAACCTGATGAAGCCGGGTTCGGATCCCGCCTGATCGATCTTGCACTGCGCAATCAACTGGGTGGCAGTATCTCTAATGAATGGGCTGATCAGGGTCTTATCGCCAAAATCACGCTCTCACTCGAAAACCTAGCCC
>JBCBHD010000082.1:0-11064 GCA_038526115.1 Pseudomonadota bacterium
ACCACTCGACTGCACCTGCCGACCCCGGCCAGCAAGGTATTGGCATCCACGACATCACGGTGTGCAATCCATTCGCGCAGATCAACGTCACAAAGGTCAGTTCTGTCATTGCTGACCCGGTCAATGGTATCACCAATCCAAAAGCGATTCCGGGCGCGACGATCGAGTACCTGATCACCGTTTCAAATGCCGGACCTGACCCTGCGGACGCTGACAGTCTTAAGATCTGGGATGATGGCCCGGCCGATGCGAAAATCTGCTTGCTTGACCGGAATGGCGGGCCGGTGATCTTCAACGACACGAGTGGAAGTTCGGGCCTTACGTATGATTACGGCGGAGCCGGCAGCCCGCCAGCAGACTTGGCTGTGACAACCGATGATCTGGAATTTTCCGACGATGACGGGACCAGCTTCTCCTATGTGCCCGTTGCAGATGGCGACAATTGCGATGAAGCCGTTACCGATTTCAGAGTGCGACCGGGCGGGGCTTTTGCGGCAGGATCAAGCATCACGTTGCGGGTCCGCTACCAGGTGCAGTGACGCGGCGTTTGTAACGGATTTGCCCGCATAAGTATGCGCATTCGGTGACGTTTGTTGACGCTTGAGGTCAAGCCTCTATGCATCACGACTATGGACTCCAGCATCGGTCTACGCTCCCCGCCAACGCTCTCAACCTTACTTGATGGCGTGGCGATTGCGCTCTTTCTGGATTTTGACGGGACGCTGGTCGAATTGGCCCCCGGACCTGATGCGATCCGACCGCAGGCGGATCTTTCCCATAATCTTCAATTGCTTAACCAAAGGCTTGGCGGGCGCTGCGCAATTGTTAGCGGTCGTTCGATTGGCGATATAGAAAGCCATATTGGGCCGCTGTCCCTTGCAGCTGCGGGATCGCACGGGCTCGATATCCGAAGCGCGGACGGCACGCCAATTGGATCCACTCCGCAGGGCCTTCCGTCTGTTATTGAGCGCGAATTGCAAGAATTTGCGACGGAGCACGGCGTCGATTACGAAGCGAAGCCACATGGCGGAGCGCTTCATTACCGATCCAATCCTGCACGCGGCGTTGATGCAGATCGATTTGCTGAAAGTCTCGCTCTGTCCCACGGATGGGCCGTGCAAAAGGGCAAATGTGTGGTCGAACTGGTCCCTAAAGAAGCGAACAAGGGGTCTGCGGTTTTCACGCTGATGCAAACAGGTGCTTTCGCTGGCGCGCGACCATTCTTTATTGGCGATGACTTGACGGATGAAGCCGGTTTCATAGCCTCCGCAGACCTTGGTGGTGCCGGTATTGTGGTCGGTGATCGTGATTCCACGCAGGCGCGGTTTCAGCTGCCCGATGTTTCCTCTGTTCATGAGTGGCTTGAACTATGAGCGACATGCAAAGTCCCAATCTTGAACTCTGGCCGATAGGCAATTGCCAGGTTTCTGGCCTCGTCGATCATTCCGGTGCGCTGGTTTGGGGCTGCGTACCACGTGTCGATGGTGATCCGGTATTTTCCGCGTTGCTCAATGGCGATCAAAGAGACGCGGGGATATGGCGATTTGAACTGGAAGGGCAGGTGCGCTCTTCGCAGGCTTATATCCGCAACACGCCGAACCTCGTCACTACACTTGAAGCCGAAGATGGCAGTGTCGTTGAAATCCTTGATTTTTGTCCGCGTTTTGAGCGGTCGGGGCGGATGTATCGTCCGGTTGCCTATGTTCGCATTGTTCGCCCGATCAGCGGCAATCCGCGTATCAAGGTGGTTCTGTCTCCGATCAAGAATTACGGCGCGGGTCTGGCTGAGACGACGCAAGGCACCAATCATGTGCGATACTTGGTTGGATCTCAGTCCTTGCGCCTGTCGACCGATGCGCCGGTGGGCTACATCATGGAAGGGCGCACCTTCCGTGTGGAAAGCGACACGCATTTCTTCCTTGGCCCTGATGAGCCCTATGTCGGAAATCTTCGTGAAACAGTCCGCTCAATGGAGCAGGCGACCCGCAAGTACTGGCAAAACTGGGTCCGGGGCTTACACATTCCGTTTGAATGGCAGGAAGAGGTCATTCGCTGTGCAATCACTCTCAAGCTTTGCCAGCACGAAGAAACCGGCGCGATTGTTGCCGCACTGACGACATCCATCCCAGAGGCCGCCCATTCAGAGCGCAATTGGGACTATCGTTACTGCTGGATCCGAGATTCCTACTATACGATCCAGGCGTTGAACCGGTTGGGCGCGCTTGATGTGATGGAGAAGTATCTCTCCTATCTGCGCAATATCGTGGACAGCGCCAAAGGCGGACAGATCCAGCCGCTCTACTCTGTGATGGGCGAAAGCGAGCTGGATGAGACCACCGCGAGTTACCTTGCAGGATATCGCGGGATGGGACCGGTGCGGCGCGGCAACGCGGCCTACAAGCAGGTTCAATACGATTGTTACGGTCAAATCGTGTTGCCGAGTGCACAGGCGTTCTTTGACAAGCGTCTCCTGCGGATGGCTGACGAGCGCGATTTCGAGAACCTTGAGCAGGTCGGCAAGATGGCGTGGGCCATGCATGATCAGCCTGATGCCGGGTTGTGGGAGTTCCGGACCCGACAAGAGGTGCACACTTATTCTGCCGTGATGTGCTGGGCTGCGTGTGATCGGCTGGCGAATGTAGCTGAACACTTGGGTAAAGCAGATCGGGCCGATGTCTGGCGGGAACGGGCGGACAGCATCCGGGCCAAGATCGAAGCTGAGGCATGGAAGGAAAACGGATCGGATCTGGGCGGTCATTACGGGGCCAGTTTTGAAAGCGACTATCTTGATGCCAGCTTGCTTCAGATGGTCGAACTGCGTTTCCTATCGCCCGACAATGAGCGGTTTCAGAAGACCTTCGCCGCCGTTGAAGAACATCTGCGGCGCGGCGATCACATGCTGCGGTATGCTGCTGAAGACGATTTTGGTGCGCCTGAAACCGCGTTCAACGTCTGCACGTTCTGGCTGATCGAGGCGTTGCATCTTGCAGGGCGCGATGAAGAGGCGCGATCGCTGTTCACCACTATGCTAAGCCATACGACACAGTCAGGACTGCTTAGCGAGGATCTGGATTATGAAACTGGCGAGTTGTGGGGGAACTTCCCGCAAACCTACTCGCTGGTTGGTATAATCAACTGCGCTGGCTTACTGTCTAAGCTTTGGAGTGATGTTCGATAACCCGTCTTGTTGTCATCTCGAACCGTGTTGCTGTGCCAAAGGCGCGCGGTGTTGCTGGTGCTCAAGGGGGATTGGCAGGAGCTCTCAACGCCGCACTCAAGGATCGCGGTGGCCTGTGGTTCGGCTGGTCTGGTCAGGAAAGCGAAGACCGCACCGGCAACATGAACTTGCAGCGCAATGAAGGCGTGACCACGGCAACAATCGATCTCTCTGCACGCGATATCGATGAGTATTACAATGGTTACGCCAACTCGACCCTCTGGCCGCTGTTTCACTACCGGATTGATCTGACCGAATACGAGAACGAAACTGGCAAGGGCTACGAGCGGGTCAATGATCGCTTTGCCGACAGCGTTATGCCCCTAATCGAGGAAGATGATCTTGTTTGGGTGCATGATTATCACCTGATCCCGCTGGGCGAACGTTTGCGTAAACGGGGTGCCAAGAACCGGATTGGCTTCTTCCTCCACATCCCGTGGCCACCAACGCGTTTGCTGACTTCGTTGCCCTTTCACGAGCGTTTGGTGAGGACCCTGCTCGATTACGACCTGCTCGGATTCCAGACCGAAGAATGGCTATCCAGCTTTGTTCACTATTGTGAAAACGAGCTGGGTGCCGAAGTCGATCATGAAACTGGCAGGATCGATCACGAAGGCCGCACTGTTTTGGCGCGCGCCTATCCCATCGGCATTGATTGGGATCATTTTCAAGGGGTTGGGGCGACCGAAGAGGCAAAGGCAGCGGAAGAGCGACTTCTTGCTTCCACCCGAAACCGCGTTGGCATGATAGGGGTCGACCGGCTTGATTACTCCAAAGGCCTGCCCGAACGGATCGATGGAATTGGTCGTTTTTACGATCAGCATCCGGAGCGGACCCGCGACTTGGTCTTCATCCAGATCGCCCCACCAAGCCGCGAGGATGTCGATAGCTATCAGCACATTCGCGAAGTGCTCGAACAGAAGACCGGCCAGATCAATGGCGCTCGCAGCGAAGTTGATATCGTACCTATCCGTTATGTGAACCGCGGCTATAGCCATGCGGAGCTCTATGGCTTCTTCAGAGCAGCCAAGATCGGTTTGGTGACACCGCTGCGGGACGGCATGAATCTTGTGGCGAAAGAATATGTTGCAGCTCAGGATCCGGAAGATCCCGGTGTTCTGATACTGTCAGAGTTTGCTGGGGCTGCGCACCAGTTGGACGCGGATGGAAATGGCGCTGTGCTGGTCAATCCACACAGCCCGGATGCCTTGGCTCGAGCGATCCAGACGGCGCTTGATATGCCATTGGAAGAGCGCAGGCAGCGCTATCTGGCAATGATTGCGACTGTGCGCGACGACAATGTGCGCTGGTGGACCAGCGCATTTTGTGACGATTTGGCATCCGGATAGCGTTTCATACCATCCGCCGCGCACGCAGTTCTGCCGCGCCAACATAGCCGCTGCTTTCAGCCATCACTGTCTTCAAGTCTTTATGTCGTGGGCTGCCTTCTCGCTTTGTGAGGAGTTGATTGACTCGGCTGGTCAGTGTTTTCGGGTTGAACGGCTTGCGGATGAAGTCCTGAGCGCCAGCATAGATGGCCTGGCTCTCATCTTCGATGCCGCTCATCGCGGTGAACATGATCACAGGGAGATCATAGTAAAGTGGTGAACCGCGCAGCTTTCTGAGCAGTGTAACACCTGACATCCCCGGCATATCCTGATCCAGCAGCAGGATATCGGGACGCCTGCCTGTGTGCAGCAACTCCCAAGCTTGCGCAGCATCGGTCACCCAGCCACATCCGTGACCGCTGTCAATCAGGATATCGGAAGCCAATTCTGCAACGAGTTCATCATCGTCGGAGATGAGAATGTAGGCCATAGCGCAATGTTCCTTCAGGGGTTTTTCAATCAGGACGATAGGCCGATGATAACCAAGGCCAGCCTTCGCCGGCCCTTCGGAAGGGTACTTAGCAATGCGTAGTAGTCGAACGGGGCGCGCAAGCCGTCAAAGATCATTCGCCACCCAAGAATACAATTGGCAAATAGATACAATTGGAAATCAGGAATACGTCATATCGTCATGTGCAATTAGAATGTGCAAAGCGGAGAATAAAAAATGGCGTTTGTAAAGATGAAGACTTTCGAGAACCGTGATATTTACATCGATCCCGAGAGTGTCTCTGTTGTTGCTGAGAACACGCGTGGCGGTTCATCGGTTTTGGTCAATAACGACGCGACGTTTCAGCTGAAGCACACACCGGCCAAGGTCGTTGCGGTACTGACCAAGGGATAGTCCGCTGAAAGTCCACGCTTAAGGCGAGGGTTCTGAAATCGGGCCAGTTGATCTTCCTAAGCTGTGGCCAGACGCGTATTGGCCAACCGCATGGATTCGCTCAAAGCTCAATCGTCGTTCTTGACGACTGAAGGCATACACAATCTGCGTGACTATGGTGGCTACGCGGTCTCCGGAGGCGGTCGTGTTAAGACAGGCCTACTTTTTCGGTCGGGCCAGCACATGGAAGCGTCTGACGGAGATCTTGCGGCGTTTGAACGCCTCAATGTACGCACAATTATTGATTTGCGCGGGACAAGCGAACGAACGAAGTATCCCTGTCGAAGACACTCCGCGTTCGACGCTAAGGTGATCGCGTTCGATGGCGAGACCACCAGTTCACCTCCTCATGAGGGCGGGGGCGGAATTGTTGAGATGACAGCTGGAAAGGCCCGCGATCGCATGATCGCTGTCTACACCCGGATGCCCGTTAACCCGGCCATGATCGATATGTTCTCCCGCTATTTTGAGGCGCTCGCAGAGAGGGATGGTGCGAGCCTCGTCCATTGCTTCGCAGGCAAGGATCGCACCGGAATTGCCGCCAGCCTCTTGCTGCACGCGCTGGGCGTTCACCATGATGATATCGTCGCCGAGTTTCTTTTGACCAACGATGCTCCGACCCAGCACATCCTCGAGCGGCAGTCTCTGCCACGTATGAAAGAGCATTATGGCGCCATCGAAGGTGATGCCTTGCGCAACCTGATGGGTGTGTTGCCAGAGTATATTGAAACCTACTTTGCCGAAGTCATACGGGACCATGGTTCTATCGATGCTTACCTTGCGCAAACATTAGGTGTGGACGAGACAAGGAAAGCTCGCCTGCGAGAGCGGCTGGTGGCGTGACAAGCGTTCATTGCCATCCCATATCAAGTGGCAACAAACACTTCAGACTAAGAGACAGATAATGGCTACCCACCGCACGAAAATGCTCATCATCGGCTCCGGCCCTGCCGGCTATAGCGCAGCAATCTACGCAGCGCGGGCAATGCTGGAACCGATTGTGGTTCAGGGTCTCCAGCCCGGCGGCCAGCTGACTATCACTACTGATGTCGAGAACTATCCCGGCTACCGTGAAGTGGTGCAAGGGCCTTGGCTGATGGAAGAGATGAAGGCGCAGGCCGAACACGTCGGCACGCGTATGATGTGGGACACGATTGTCTCCGTTGATTTGGAAGGCGGTTCGCCCTTCCGCGCCATCGGCGACAGCGGCGATGAGTATATCGGCGATACGCTCGTCATCTGCACAGGAGCACAGGCAAAGTGGCTTGGCGCACCAGGTGAAGAGGCCCTTGGCGGCAAAGGCGTATCAGCCTGCGCGACCTGCGATGGGTTCTTCTATCGCGGCAAGAAGGTTGTCGTGATTGGTGGCGGCAACACGGCTGTTGAGGAGGCCTTGTATCTCACCAATCATTCCGATGATGTAACCTTGATCCACCGCCGCGATGAGCTGCGAGCGGAGAAGATTCTGCAGGATCGCCTTTTCAAATCGGAAAAGACCAGCGTGCTGTGGAACAAGACCGTTGAGAGCTTCGAGGCAGGCGAAGATGGCTCACTTCACCATCTTGTGTTGAAGGACACGCAGACTGGTGAAACCTCGACCATCGAGACCGATGGAGCGTTTGTTGCCATTGGGCACGCTCCTGCAACCGAGCTGTTCAAGGGCAAGCTCGCTATGGATGAAAGCGGCTATCTTGATGTCGAACCCGGCACGCCGAAGACTGCGATCCCCGGCGTGTTTGCAGCAGGCGACGTGACTGACCACGTTTACCGGCAAGCTGTGACCGCGGCCGGAATGGGATGCATGGCGGCGCTAGATGGAGAGCGCTTCCTGGCTACGCTGGAAGATGCAGCCGCCGAACCGGAAGTCGAAGCAGCCGAGTAGCTTTGGCTACTCGGCGTAGCCGAACACAATTGTCGTGGCCTGGAAGATCAGCGCAATCAGGACCACGCTCGACAATGCGAACAGCACGAAGCGCACCATTACCTTGTTCGCAGTCGCCTGAACCAGCGAGTGCGCCACACGCAGCCCGACATAGATCCAGGCCAGGAATGCAGACTGCCCGTCTCCATGCCCGGTCAACGCGAGGACCAGCGCGACCGCGTAGAACAGGGTCGGCTGCTCGTGCAGGTGATTGTAGTTATCCGCTTTCCAATTGACCTTTTCGGGCAATTGCGCCCGCAACGAAGCGCCGGTTGTTCCGTCGAGTTTGGCAGGCGCCGGGATATCAGCGGCTTTGGACATTGCTGGAATGCGGGTTGCATACATCCAGACCCACATGATCATGGTCCAGATCATCAGCGCAACGAGCGGCTGGAAAATCTGCGATTCAAGCGCGGTCATGCGACAACTCCGGGATCAGCAAAGACGGTCGCGATGACCGCCCGAATGGCGAGAACGACAAGCACAATCGTGCTTATCAGGAACAAGGCAAACCGCAGCGGCAGCTTGTTGACGAATATCTGCCACAGGGAATGCACGATCCGCACGCCGACATAGCTCCACGCCAGCAGCACATCGAGCGCGCCCGGTCCGGTAATCGCGAGGATAACAACCACGGCATAGAACAGCGTCGGTTGCTCATGCAGGTGCGTGTGGTTGTGCGCTGGCCAGTTGGCCTTGTCGGGGATCTTGCCTTCCAGATCCTGTCCACGACCGCCTTGTTTGCCTGTGAAGACTGATTTGTCTTCGACTTTGGCGATAGCCCCGAACCTGACCGGCACGATCCAGAACAGGATGATGAGCGTCCACACCACCAAAACGGCGGCTGGAGCCAGGATTTGCGCTTGCACCGAGACGATCCCCTCTACTCTCTTGCTTTTCCGCTACCTGCGAAAGCGCGGGAGCATTGTCAAATGCAACCTATATCGCCGCCGTGGGTGCTTTCAGGACATGAAGCTGAAAGTAGCCCATCTTTCCACGCGAGCTCCGGTGCGAAAAGCCACCCTCCGCAGCAATTCGCTTCGCCGCTGAAGGAAGTGCGCTGCGTGTCTGGACATGGAACTTCGCGAGCCAGGCGTGCAACATCCGTTCGAACGGACCGGGGAGGCCGCTCAGGTCACCAAAATCAACGATGTGCAATTCGCCACCCGGTGCAAGCTGCGCCGCTGAGTGTTCAAGTGCGGCTTCCCAGTCCGGGATCATCGATAGCGAATAGGACAGGACGATCCGCTCGTATCCCTCTTCATCGAACATCTGCTTGCTGTTAAACGAACACGCATCGCCCGCGGCCAATTGCGCATCTTCGCCTACTGCCTTGCGTGCGCTTTTGAGCATCTCTTCCGAGATATCAAGACCGAATAGACGGACACCAGGCCACGCACTTGCGATCTTCGCCATGTTGCGGCCGGTGCCGCAGGCGACTTCGAGTACACGCATTCCTGGGCGCGCATCCAGCCCTTCGATCAGCGTGTCGCGGCCGAACAGGTAATATTTGCGTGTCAGGTTGTAGATATGGCGTTGCCCGCGATAGACACTGTCCATCAGCGCGGCGTGGTTGCCGCCCGATCTGGCCTTAGCGCTCATCAGGCCAGCTCGTAGAGATGCACGCCGCCATAGATCGACGAGCGATCGTGCGCCGTCAGATCAGCGGAATGCTCCTCAAGGTAGGTCCAGCGTGACAAGACTGCATCATCGAGCCGTCCGGGCAGCAGGCTCGGTTCAGCTGCGGTGCGGAAGAGCACCCGTGCGCCGGGCTTCGCTGCATAAGTGATACGGCTCCACAATTCATCAAGCTGCGCATCGTTCATCCAGTCCTGCGCGTCGAGCAGCACGAACCGATCAAGCGAAGCCTCTTCCCGATTGCCGATCCAGTCCACCATATTGGCGCGGCGCACGTCCAACCGACCGATCCGTTCGCGCATGGCGTCCCAGTTGGCGCGCTGCAGATAGGGTGGCATTGCGGCGGTTTCTGCCCGGTCGTAACCGCGCCCGAAGGCCTGCCACGCGAAGTAGTTGTCCTTGATCTCGAAATCGCAAGCGAGTTTCTCAAGCCGACGGCGCAAGACCTCAGCCATGCGTTCATCACCGGCGAGCTCATCGAATTGCGCCGGGGGAATGCCTAGGCCGAACAGAGACGCTGGTTGGTCAGTCAACCACCGCACGAACTTCTTGTCGAAGACGGGGGCGAGCTCGGTCTCGAACACTTCGCGCTGCTCTTCCATCGTTTCCGCTTCGAGCAGCTTGTGAAGGTCGATTTTGTAAAGCTTTGCGAAGATGTGTGCGAGGCCAATGAAGTTGCCGAGCAGGCCTTTGCGATACAGTCCCTTGGTGAAGTAGCTGATCCGCTTTCGGCCACGAATGTCGCGCTTTTCCCAATATTTGCGGCTCTCCGCATCGAGATGTGGTGCGATCATCTCTTTGTAGACCGCCTTGTTTTCCTTGTGGTCAGCATGGCCGAAGAATCGATGGAACCGTTCGTAGTTGGGCAGGTGTTTGATCGCCGTGATCTTCAGATGACCAAGCGCGATATGCGCGCCGTTCAGGTCCACTGCTGTAACGCTGGCCGGGTTCGCGGTGAGATACGACAGAGCGTTGCAGCTGCCGCTCGCGATGCACATCACTCGGCTGTCTGGCTCGATCGCCAGACCTTCCATGTCCACAACCGGATCTTCCCATATCTGGGCGTAGACCAACCCGTTGAATGCGAGCGCGAACGCTTTGTCGAGGATCTTGTCGCCAACGGACGAGTCTTTGCGCACCACCGCATCGTGGATGATCCGCTTTGCTTGAGCTGCCATTTCCTGTGTGCCTCCTGGGGGGGACGTCTTGCGACGCCAGATGAGGGTCATATGGGGACTGCATGTCGGAAGTGTGACGGTTTCCACACCCTTTTCCGTAGCGTCAGCCGCTTTGTGCAAGGGTTGCGGCGAAGGCCGCAGGATCAGCATTACCGCCAGTCAGCATTATCACACTTCGGCCATCGAGTGGTGCTTTGCCAGATAGTGCTGCGGCCAATGCCGCTGCTCCGCCGGGTTCAATCACCATGCGCAGATTGGCGAAGGCCCAGCGTTGCGCGTGGCGAACCTCCTCATCAGTGACGGCAATTCCGGGCTCGGCGCGGCCTGACAGCACGCTAAGATTGAGCGCTTTGGTCGCGGTGGGTTGCAACGCATCGCAAATCGTCTTGGGCGCATCGACAGAGGCGGAAACGATCTCTCCAATTGCCAGTGCCTGACCGACCATGTCCCATCCAACCGGTTCAACGACATGGATGGCTGCGTCCGGGCATGCCAGCGACAGGCCAGCGGCCAATCCACCTCCACCGCAGCAGGCGAGCAAGCGAGAGGGCTGCTCTCCCATTTGCTGCGCGATCTCGATCCCGGCGCTGCCTTGACCTTCGATTACCCATGGATCGCCGAATGCGTGGACGAGCGTCCCGCCGCGCTCTTCAATCAGCTTGGCAGCGACTGCATCGCGATCTTCACCTGGACGATCATAGAGCACGACCTCAGCGCCGAGCGCGCGCGTGTTTGCCAACTTCACTTGCGGAGCATCGCGCGGCATCACGATGGTGGCTTTGATACCCAGCCGCTTCGCCGCCCAGGCCACGCCTTGTGCGTGATTGCCGGAGGACACC